>DATJCF010000041.1:0-27616 GCA_035514935.1 Rhodanobacter sp.
GCTGTTCGGCATCCTGGTATTGGCGATCGTGGGACAGCGCGTGATCTGGTTCGGCGGCGGGCGTGGCAGTCGCCGCGATGGTGGCGGCAACCAGGTGTGGATGATCGGCCTGGCGTTGATCGTGGTGGGCTACATCGGCTATTTCTTCGCCCGCCTGATCCAGGCGGCAGTGGCGCGTTCGCGCGAATCGCTGGCAGACGCCTCCGCCGTGCAATTCACCCGGCAAACCGACGGCATTGCCGGCGCGCTGAAAAAGATCGCCATCCTCAGTGAAGGCTCCACCTTGCAGGCGGCCAACAAGCAGGAAGTGGCGCACATGCTGTTTGGCGAGGCGGGACGCTTCAATGCCTTGTTCGCCACGCATCCGCCGCTACCCGATCGCATCCGGGCGCTGCAGCCCGGCTTTCGCGAGGAGGAGTTGGCCCAACTCGCGGCGTCGATGCAGCTCGCCGCAGAGGCCCCCTCGCCCCGGACACCCGAAGGCAAGCCGGCCACGTCGTTCGGCGTGCCGGGCATGCAACTGCCGCCGGTACTGCCGGCCGTATTGGCAGGCGCGGCCGCCGCCAGCCGCGCTGCGATCACACCAGCATTGCAGCGTGCCGCAACCATGCAGTCGACGATCCCCGACACCTTGACGTCTGCGGTGCAGCAGCCTGAATCGGCCCTGGTCGTGATGCTCGCCCTGGCGCTGTCGCTGGAAGCCGAACTGCAGCCGGCGCAGTGGCGCATCGTCGCCGATGCGTTCGGTGATGATGTGCAGCAGAGTGTGCAGGCGCGAGCGGGCGAACTGGCGACGCTGTCGCCGATGGCGCGCCTGCCGCTGGTATCACTGGCGTTTCCTGCGCTGAAGCAGTTGCCCGAAGGACGTCAGCAAAGCTTGCTGCGTGCGCTCGACGGCCTGGTCAACGTGGATGGGCGGGTCGATCTCAATGAATACTGCCTGGTGCGGTTGCTGCGAATTCAGTTGCTGGAGGCGCGCCGACCGCGGCGCACGCCGATCGATGGCCGGAAAAAACTTCCCGCCTGTCGCGACAGCCTGATCCTGGTTTCGACCATCGTCGCCGCGGCCGGCTGCTCCGACGAGGCGAGCGCGCGCCGTGCCTGGCTGCTGGCGATGCAACAGGCGTTCCCCGGCGAGGCCATCGCGTGGTCGCCGCCCCTCGCGGCATGGCAGGCCCCGTTCGAGCGTGCGCTGGATGACCTGGATGGCTTGAGTCCGGTAGCCAAGGAGCTGGCGATCCAGAGTCTGCTGCGCGCCATCGAGGCAGATGGCCAAGTCAGCGTGGAGGAGGCCGAACTGCTGCGACTGATTTGCGCCAGCCTGCATTGTCCGGTGCCGATGTAGCCACGCGTTGTCTGTGTATCCCAAGAGCAGCTTCAGCCTCACCGAGGATCGGTGCACGGGCCATCCACGTCGCGCACGCGCAATCCGCTGTCGCCCCCGAAGCGCCTTGTGCCCTTTGGCTGGATGGCATCGACCGCATGCTAGGCTTGCCGCGCCCCACGCTGGATCTATCCGTGAGTTTGTCCCGTCAACCTGTCGTCGACTCGACCACCGCGCCGTTATGGTCCGCACTGGCGTTCTTCTTCGTGATGGCGTCGTACTACATCATCCGGCCGGTCAGGGACCAGTTGATCGGCGCGCTGGGTTCGGCCTCGCTGCCGCTGATCTACAGCGTCGTGTTCCTGGTGATGCTGTTGCTGACGCCGGTGTTCGGCGTGCTGGTGGCGCGTTTCCAGCGGCGCCACCTGCTTGGCTGGAGCTACAGCTTTTTCATTCTGTGCCTGCTGGCCTTCGTGCCGGCCTTTCTGGCGCAGCAGCAGATCGGCGCTCGCTCGCTCGGGCTGGTGTTCTACGTCTGGACCAGCGTGTTCAACCTGTTCGTGGTGTCGCTGTTCTGGAGCTTCATGGCCGACATCTTCGACAGCGGCCGGGCGCGGCGGGTGTTTTCGCTGATTGCGCTGGGTGGCATGGCGGGTGCGGTTTTCGGGCCTCTCGTGACCAAGCTGCTGGTGCAGTTGATCGGCGTGGCGCCCTTGTTGCTGGTGTCGGCGCTGGCGCTGGGTATCGCCCTGGCGCTGCTGCTGCGCCTGTCGGCCCGGCACGATCAGCTGCCCGGGGATCCTGGCAACGTCGCCATCGGCGGCTCGCTGTGGGCTGGTATCAGGGAGCTGTGGTCGCGACCGTTCCTGCGCTACATGGCGTTGCTGATGCTGTTTGGCGACGGTATCGGCACGCTGGCCTATGCCATGGTGGCCGATTACGCGAAGGCGCATTTCTCCAGTGCCGTGGCACGCACCGCGTTCTACAACGACCTGGATCTGGCTACCAATCTGCTGGGCGCGGTGATGCAGCTGACACTCACGCGCTGGTTGCTGATACGCCGCGGTGCAGGCTGGGGGCTGGTGGTGCCGGCGGTAGTGAACACGGTGTTGCTGGCAGGCGTGGCATGGATGGGTGGCGGTTCACTGGTGCTGTTCGGCGCGGCAGTGCCGATGCTGTCGGTGATGCTGGTGGTCACCCGCGGTTTCGCCTACGGCATGACAAAACCGGCGGTGGATGCGCTGTATACGCGCGTCCCGCGGGAGACGCGCTACAAGGGCAAGAACTTCGTCGAGACCGCGGTATGGCGTTTCGGCGATGTGTTGGTGACCAGTGCCGTGAGTGGGCTGCGCACGCTCGGCTGGGGTATCGGTGGCCTCGCCCTGCTGGGCACTGGCGTTGCCGCCATGGCGGCCGTGGTGGCGCGTCGTGCGGGCTGGTCGCCTGACCTTGCCCCCGAAGATTCGGCCGGGCGCGACAGACGTGACGCGCCGCCAGCCTGAATTCCGCGGGTGGCGTTCACCGATTCCCCATTCCGATTCCCGGCTAACTGGTGATATAGCGCTGCAGGTGCTCGATCTCTTCGGCCTGCGCGTCGATCACCGCTTTCACCAGGTCGCCGATCGAGATCACACCCACGACCTGCTCACCGTCCACCACCGGCAGGTGGCGGATGCGGCTGTCGGTGCAAAGGCGCATGCAGTCGAACACGTCGGTATCCGGGCTCACCGTGATCGGGGTGCCACTCATGATGTCCGATACAGCGGTCTGCGAGGACGAGCGGCCCTGCAGCAGCACCTTGCGCGCGTAATCACGCTCGGACATCACGCCGACCAGCGCGCTGCCACGCATCACCATCAAGGCACCGATGCGGTATTCGGCCATGCGCTTGATAGCCTCGAGCACCGGTACGTCGGGCTCGATAGAGAAGATCTTGTTGCCTTTGCCTTCCAGCAGATGTTTGACCTGGCGCATGCGTGGAATCTCCTGCCGGTCCCGGCGGGCCGGTTGGGTTGAGTCTAGCGTCCGCTGGTGTGCCGCGTGTAGCGGTTGTGTGAACCTCAGTGGGGTCGCCGTTCCGGTGCATCGCCATCGATGTAACCGGGCCCGCCCAGTTGCCGCATCTGTTGCTGGATCCATTGCGCGCGGCGCAGCACGTAAGCGCTGGGGCGGTCGGCGTGCAGCCGGCGCGGGCTGGGCAATACCGCCGCCAGCCGGGCCGATTGCGCGGCCGAAAGCCGGGCTGGCGTCACGTGGAAAAAGGCCGTGCTGGCAGCGCCCACGCCGTAGATGCCATTGCCGAGCTCGGCGATGTTCATGTACACCTCGAGAATGCGTTGCTTGGGCCAGGTCAGCTCGATCAGCACGGTGAAATACGCCTCAAGACCCTTGCGCACGAAGCTGCGGCCGTTCCACAGGAACAGGTTTTTGGCGGTCTGCTGGCTGATCGTGCTGGCGCCGCGCAGCCGCTTGCCCTCGTCGTGGGCGTCGAGTGCGGTCTGGATGGCGTCGAAATCGAAACCGTGGTGGTACGGAAAGCGCTGGTCCTCACCGGCCACCATGGCCAGCGGTACCTGTCGCGATGTCTTCTCCCACGAGACCCAGTGGTAGTGCAGGGTGAAGTCCTTTTCGCCATGCAGCCAGGCGCCCACCTGGCGCTCCAGCATCATTGCCGAAGTCAGCGGCGGGACGAAGCGCAAAAGCAGGACCGCCAGCCAGCTGAGGGCGATCCATCCCGCGACGAACAGGGCCAGCCAGCGCAGCAGTGTCTTCAGTGACGAGCGATGAAACATCTTGTGCATGCGGTTTGCGGAACCCCAAATCAGAACGGTCAGCGGCCGCGATGCCAGGCGGCGTTGGCGGTTCCCCGAACCACCGCGTGAAAACCGGGTTCTTTCAGTATAGGGGCGTTGCTCCCGCGAGCTTGCGTCCCCATCTGAAGCGCTTGACCACCAAGAGATGTGCCATCCATGGAAACCGCTTTCACTGACGACGTGCTTCACCGTTTCCTGCTAGAGCGTGCCGGCGTACGCGGCGTGCTGGTGCGGCTGGGGCCGGCATGGCGTGAGGTGGCTGCGCGTGCCGACTACCCGGTGCCATTGCGCGAGCTGCTGGGCCACACCGTGGCGGCTAGCGCGCTGCTGACCGGCAACATCAAGCTCGATGGCGCCTTGTCGATCGAACTGAAAAGCCAGGACGCCCTGCGCTTGCTGTTTGCCGAATGCACCGATCAGGGGCGCTTGCGTGGCCTGGCCCGCTGGAGCGACCCGCTGCCGCCCACGCTGGCGCTGGATACGCTGCGCGATGCGGTGCTGGCCATCACGATCGGCAGTGTCGAGCGCGGCCAGCGCTACCAGGGCCTGGTGGCGTTGCAGCATGCCGAGTTGGCGGGCGCGCTGGAAAATTACTTTGTCCAGTCGGAACAGTTGCCCGCGCGGATCGTGCTGGCTGCCGATGGCGAACATGCCGTGGGCCTGATGCTGCAGAAGCTGCCGGACGAAGGTGGCCGCGATGCCGCGCATGACGACGACGCATGGAATCGGGTGGCCCACCTCACCGCCACGCTCGGCGGCGCGGAAATGCTGGCCACGGCACCGGAGCAGTTGTTGTACCGGTTATTCCACGAGGAGTCGGTGCGGATGTTCGAGCCGCGCCCGTTGGCGTTCGGCTGCACCTGCAGCCGCGAGCGGGTCGGCGCGATGCTGCGCTCGCTCGGTCGTGACGAAGTGGAGGCGGCATTGGCCGCACGCGCCGGCGAAATCGAGGTGATCTGCGAGTTCTGCGCCCAGCAGTACCACTTTGACCGCATCGATGCCGAACACCTGCTCAGCGAAAGCGCGGCGCCCGGCCAGTCGCGAACGCCACAATGACAGCCGCCGCAATGACCGCCGTGCTCAGCTGACGGGCGGCGCCTGCAGCGATTTCCAGGCGTCGGCCGGCTGCGGGCGGGCGAACAGGAAGCCCTGGGCAAAGCGGCAGCCGATCTTCAGCAGCGCCTGCCGCTGCGATTCTTCCTCGATACCCTCGGCGATCACCTGCATGTGCAGCGAATCGGCCAGCGCCTGGATCGCACGCACCACGGCCAGGCCCTGGGTTTCCTCGCCGTCGGTGGGCAGCGCGGTGATGAACGAGCGGTCGATCTTCAATGTGGCGAACGGGTACTGATGCAGGTAGCTGAGCGAGGAATAGCCCGTGCCGAAGTCGTCCAGTGCAATACCCGCGCCGTGGTCGCGCAGGTTCTGCAGCATCCGTTTGACCTGCGCGGGGTTCTCCAGCAGCGTGTGTTCGGTTACCTCGATGCGGATGTGCGAGGTGGGAACGTTGTATCGCTCGAACAGCTCCAGCAGGCGCTGATCCGTATCGGCGGTGCGGAAGTGCCGGCCGGACACGTTGATGCTGATGAAGCCGTGTTCGCCCACCAGGCGGTTGGCCTGCGCGCAGGCCTGTTCGAAGATCTGCCAGTCGATGAGTTCGACGCAGCCGGTCTCCTCGGCAATCAGCAGGAAATCGGCCGGAAGCAGCAGCCCGCGCTCGGGATGGTTCCAGCGCAGCAGTGCTTCGTAGCCGATGGTGCGGCCGTCGGCCAGTGACACGATGGGCTGGTAGTACGGCACGAATTCGTTGCGGACCAGCGCGTGGCGCAGGTCGCCTTCCATGTCCAGCAGCGACAGCGCTTCGCGTCGCAGGCGGTCATCGAACACGGCGGAGCGATGGCGGCCACCGTCCTTGGCGTTGTACATCGCCGCGTCGGCGTCGCGCAGCAACTCCTCCGGCTGGCGGTAATGCGCGCCGGGCAGGGCGATGCCGATCGAGGCGGAGGTGAAGATCTCCTTGACGCCAAGCCGGAACGGCGTCTGCAGCGCACTGATGATGCGGTCGGCGACCTGGGTGGCGGTGGCGGCGTCGTCCATGTCTTCCAGCAGTACCGCGAACTCATCGCCGCCCAGTCGGGCAACCACGTCGCGGGTCTTGAGGCAGGCGCGCACGCGACCACCCACCTGGAACAGCAGGTCGTCGCCGACCAGATGACCGACCGAATCGTTGATGACCTTGAAGCGATCCAGGTCGATGAACAGCACCGCGAACAGATCCTGCGGGTTGGCCAGGTTGCGCTGCAGTGCCTGTTCCAGCCGCTGCAGGAACAAGGTGCGATTGGGCAGGCCGGTGAGTGAATCGTGCAGGGTCTCGTACTTCAGCCGACGCTCGACGCGCTCGCGTTCGGCGATCTGCTCGCGCAGGTCGCGGTTGGCCAGGGCCAGTGCGTGGGTGCGCTCGGTGACGCGTCGCTCCAGCGTGGCGTACGCCTGTTTCAAGGTGGCGCTGGCATGCTTGCGCTGCAGCGCGGTGGCGATGTGATAGCTCACGAAGGTGAGCAATTCCTGGTCGCGCTCGGTATAGGTGTGCTGCGGCGAATAGCTCTGCACCGCCAGCACGCCCATCACTTTTTCGTTCCACACCAGCGGCACGCCCAGCCAGCATACGGCGCGGGTGCCGAAGCTTTCGATCTCGCCTTCGGCAATCAGCTGGTCGATGGCGGCGCCGTCCACCAATAGCGGCTTGCCGTGGCGCAATACGTACTCGGTGGCGCCACGCCCATGCGTGCGCGGCGGTCGCGCACTGTCGATTTCGTCCACCGAGTAGGGAAAAACCAGCTGCTTCTTGTCGCCGTCGACCAGCGCGATGTAGAAGTTTCGCGCGTACAGCAGGCCACCCACGGCCCGGTGCACGGCGGCGTAGAAGTTTTCCAGGCTTTCGGACGCGTTGGCCAGTTCAGCGATGCGGAACAGCGCTGCCTGCAGGCGTTCGCCACGCTGGCGCTGCAGCACCTGCTGGCGCAGCACCCGGTTGGCCTCGCGCAGGGCCGTGGTGCGATCGGTGACGCGCTTTTCCAGGTCGAGATGGGCGCCGTGTCTTTCCAGCGCGGTCTGTACGTGCTGTGCCACGTAGCTCAACAGCTCCAGGTCACGCCGCGAATAATGAATGTCGGCGCGGTAGCTCTGCATCACGATGCCGCCGACCACCCGGTCGTCGCGCACCAGCGGTACGCCGAGCCAGTGCTCGCAATAAGGGCCGACCGGCACGAAATGGCCGGTGAGCTGCTGCGACAATTCCTCGATCGATCCCATCAGCGGGCGGCCGCCCTGCAGCAGGTTCCAGGTGAGGCTGTTGGGCATGTCGCTCAGCGGAATCTGCTCGTCGGGCGCAGGTGGCTCGGCGTCCACCGTGTCGACGTAATAAGGAAAACGGATGCTGTCGGTGGCGACGTCGTACAGCACGATGTAGAAGTTTTCCGCGTACATCAGGCTGCCCAGGATGCCGTGCAGCGAGCGCATCAGTTCGGGCATGTCGTGTTCGGCGCCGGCCTGCTCGGCGATGGCGTAAAGCGCCCGCTGCAGCCGCTCCGCCTGAGCCAGCCGCGAAATCGCATCGTAGAGGCGGCTGGTTTCAGCCAGTTGGCGCAGCCGGGTGTCGGCGATGCGCCCGAGCCAGGCGAGTTGTGCGTTGGCCGCGTCGGACAGCGGCGCCCCGTGGGACAGCAGCGTCAATGTCCGTGCGGTCTGACTGTCTTCGGCCAGGTCGACACCGCCGGATGTGGCGCTGTTGGCCGGGTCGTTCGTCGGGTGCCAGCACAGTTGACCGTCGATGCCGAGGTCCGACAGCATCAGCTCGCAAATGCCCATGACGCTGGCCGCGTCGGGAGCTTCGAGCAGTTGCTCGAACGCGCGGCGCGACAGGTTGTGTTCCCCGAGGAGGGGAATTGGCGCGGGCAGACGGGAGGTCAACGAGGCACTCATCAGGTTTGCTGTGAATCCGGCCAATCCCGGAGCAACGACGAAAGGGGTTTTATATCCGTTCAGCAGTATGGCCGCCAGTTCCAGCGGCGGGAACCCCTGGGTCAGGGTCTGGTCTATCCGTGGATATCAAGGGATGTCGCTGTGCGCTGGTTTGCGTTTTTTGTGTTTCACGGTTGTTAGTAAAACGTAAATCGCGCTATGATCATCCGCACCCATTAATAGAGTTGCCGACACTACGCCATGTATCGCTTGTTCGCCCTGCTGCTGATTTCCCTGCTGCCGTTTACGGCGGCGGGCGAGTCCGCGCCTGGCGCCGATGCACAGGCGCAGTACCTGCTGCAGCAGGACGTCGTCGGCCCCGCAAACACCTCGGCCGTACCGCTGTGGCGGAATAACCACGGTCAGTGGTTGAGCCTGCGGGCAAGTCATTCGGATGCGACCATGCCTGCCTCGCTGGCGTTCCACGGCTTGGCGCCGGGCAACGTGTTCAGCAGCGGCCTTCAATACCAGCTGGCGCCCGGCGTGCAGGCGCACGCCGATGTCAGCCAGCGCTCGTGGGTCAACCATCCGGCACGTTTGATCGACAGTGAAGTGGGCGCCACGTACAACAACGGACGTTACAGCGTGGGGCTCAGCCTGGGCGCCAGCGAAGCACCGCAGCGCACGGTGTTGCCGCGCGTGCTGCCGGGAGTGGCGCCGGGTGTGGACGGCTTGTCCGCGTTTGACCGCAGCGAGCAATTGAACGCGCACGGCCGCGTGGCCCTGGGCAGCACCACCGGTATCGATCTGGGTGCCAGCGTGGGGCGTATCCGGCTGCTGCCGGGCAACCTGCTGGGCATCGATACGCTGGACCAGAAGGCGCTGAGCTTCGGTGTGGACAGCGGCCCGCTTTCCGGCACCCTGGTCGGCCGCACCATGCAGCCGCTGGCTGGCAACGCGGGCGCACTGAGCGCGGATCAACGCTGGAGCAGCATCGACCTGGGCGTGACCTTGCGCCTGCCCTGGCAGGGTGCGTTGAGCATCGGGGCACAGAACTTGTGGTCATCCGGCAACCCGGTGAACACGCCGGTGGGTCCGGAGCCCGACCAGTCGCGCACGCCGTACGTGCAATACCATCAGGATCTGTAAGGCGTCATTCGGCTTGTGACACCACGCATCCTGCCGTCCTCGTGACGGCATTTTTGTGGGCGGCTCATCCGGTCTCAATCCTGCTGGCGGATACGCAGGTCGCCGCTGAATGTTTCGACGGTGATGCTGCCGCGGCCATCGCCGATGCGCGTTTCCAGGCTGCTGCCTGGCCCGTGGCTGGCTTCATCCGGCTTGCCGAAATCGCTGCGCAAGTCCCCGCTGAACGTGCTGGCGTGCAGCTTTGCGGAGGTGGCCGCGGGCAGTTGCAATTGCACGTCGCCGCTCATGCTGTCGATGCCCAGATCGCCACCTTCGGCCAAGGCACCTTTCAGGCGGACATCGCCCGACACCGTGCTGAGCGAAAAGCTTTGCCAGGGACCGCCCGCGGCCTCGATCCCGCCGGACACGGTCTGCAGCTTCACTTTGCTGCCCAGCACCGGCGCCAGGATGTCACCGCTGACGGTCTGCAGCTCGGCATCCTGCGCGAGGCCGGATAGCTCGATGTTGCCGCTGACGCTTTCCACCTTGAGTGATGGGGTCCTGGCATTGATGTGGGTTTTGCCACTGACCGTGTTCACGGTGATGGCGCCGCCGTCGATGCCTTCGATGCTCGATGTCGCGCTGACCACGCGTACATCCATGGATGCGGAGCGCGGCAGATGCACGATCAATGAGGTCGGTTCCATTGTCTTGTCGCGGCTCCAGTCGAACCAGCCGCCACCGCCTTCGGGTTCGACCTTGAGCGAGAGCGTCCGCCCCTGGCCGGTGATGGCAAGCGGCTGGGCGCCATCGCCCAACTCCCCGCTGACCTGCAGCTCAGGCCGATCCCAACCGATGACGCTGACCGCGCCTTTGACATTGCTGATCTCGAGATGGGTGCGGGCGCTGGCGGCGTGGCGCAGGTCGATGGGTGTGCCGGCGAGCGCCTGGCCCACGCACAGGCACAGCAGCAGCGGAACAAGACGATTGGTTTGCATGGTCATTCCTGGGTGGTCAACCGGCATCGCGCATCTGCCCTTGCCATTGCGCCTGTTGCAGGCGGGTGCGCTCCAGCAGCCGCCGCAGGGCAGGGGAGTCTGGCGCCTGTTGCAGGGCCTGCTGCAATTCCATCCGTGCCGCAGCGAGTTCGACGGCGGCGCCGGTGAGGCGGGGGTCGGAGGGCTTCCAGACGGGTGCAGCGACATCGGTACGGACGACATCGGGGGCGTGCCGCATGGGCCAGAGCTGCCAAGCGATGCCGGCGACCAGCAAGGCGGAGGCCGCCAGGCCGGCCAAGGCGAGTCGCCGACGTGGCCGACGCGGCGGCGCCTTCGTCGTCGCTTCAGCGGCGGCAGCAGGCCGATCGATCGCCGCGTCGATGGACGGCCAAAGGTCGTGCTGTGGCAGCACGGGTTGGCGCAAGTCGCGCAGTTGGCGGCGCCATTCGAATTCGTTCATCACGGCTCTCCCAGAGCGTTGCGCAGTAGCAGGCGGGCGCGGTGCAGTTGTGCCTTCGAGGTGCCAACGGCTACGCCAAGCTCGTGGCCGATGTCCTCGTGTCGCCAGCCCTCGATATCGTGCAGGACGAGAACCGCGCGTGCGCCGGGTGGCAACTTGCCGATCGCCCGTTGCAGCTCATCGCGTTCGGCGGCGCAGAACGGGGCCTCACCCGGGTCGGGCAGGTGCTCGTCGTCGACCATGCGTACCGGGTCGGCGCCGCGCGCGCGGATATCCATCAAGGCCACGTTGACAGCGAGCCGGTACAGCCAGGTGCCGAACGCGCTTTCGTGGCGAAAGCCGGGCAGCTTCTGCCAGGCGCGCACGAACGCTTCCTGGGTCAGGTCCTCGGCACGTGCGTGGTCGTAGCCGGCCAGTCGATGCACGGCGCCGTAAATCCGGCCGATGTGCAAGCGGTAGAGACGCTCGAAGGCATGACGGTCACCGGCGGCGGCCGCGTGTACGTCGTCCGTGTCGATGGCGTCGATCGGCGCGGGCGACATGGGTTTTCCGAGGTCGGGGCGGGCAGCGATCATATCGCCAGCATGGATGCGCCGCGTTGCGAAAACGTTTGAACGCGTCCGCCGGTTATGCGCTCAGGCGGGGATCAGCGTGGCGATCATGTGTTCGACATAGGCATCGAACTCATCGTGACTGAGCCGGGGCAGGCCCAGGGTGAAGTTCAACTGCAGGAAGCCGACGTAGGCGGCGTAGGTCAGCCGCGCCCGGTTGAGCGCATCGGCCGGTGCCAGGCCAGCCTGACGATAGGCGGTTTCCAGAAACTCGGTGCGACGGCTGGAGACGCGCGCCATCACCGGCACCACCAGCGGGTGATCCAGTGCCTTCAGCAAAGCGGCGTAAACCCGGTGCGGCTGCAACTCGTGCGCCACCCGGCGGAACAGCTCGGGCAGGCGCTCGCGCGGGTCGGCGATCTGCTCGATCTGGCTGATGATTTCGCGCTCGCCGTATTGCTCCCAGCGTTCCAGCGTAGCCTGCAGCAGCGCCTCGCGGGTGCGGAAGTGCCAGTAGAAACTGCCCTTGGTCACGCCCAGCCGTCGTGCCAGCGCTTCCACCGCCAGGGCGCCGACGCCCTGTTCGGCGATCAATTGCAGTGCGGCCAACTCCCAGTCTTCGGCGGAGAGGCGGTTTCGTTCCGGTTTGCTGGTCGCATTCATCCGCGTATGGTAGCCCCGGCGCGGGGTTTTGTAATGGTTAAAAACACAGGCGCGGCTTGTGGACGGAGGCTCTGGACGTTCACCCGCGCCGCAGTCCATACTCCGTCGTATGGTAACTCCTGCGGAAAACGCCGATCGCCTGTCATCCGTGCTCGCCGCCGACGGCTTGAAGCTGGCCGTGGAAACTGTCCATCCGGCCGGCACCCCCACCTTGCTGTTCGCGCACGGCTTCGGCCAGACGCGCGGCGCTTGGACGGCGACGGTAGCGGCATTGGCGGCGCAAGGTTGTCGCTGCGTGAGTTTTGATCAGCGCGGCCATGGCGACAGCGGGCGCAACCGCGATGGCGGCTACCACATCGAGCAGTTTGCCGATGACCTGGTCCGCGTTGCCCGCGCACAGCCCCAGCCACCGATTTTGGTGGGAGCGTCGATGGGTGGATTGCTGGGCCTGGCCACCGCCGCCGAGGCTTCACCACGACCATATCGCGCCCTGGTACTGGTGGACATCACGCCGCGCTGGGAGGCCGAGGGCGTTGCCCGCATCGTGACCTTCATGAAGGCGTATCCCGATGGTTTCAGCGACATTGCCGAGGCCGCCGAGCGGATAGCCGAATACCTGCCGCAGCGGCGCGAGCGCAAGAGCGGTGAGCAACTGCGTCCGTTGTTGCGTGAGAGCGCCGACGGCCGGCTGCGCTGGCACTGGGACCCGATGCTGCTGGACATGGTGCACGAGAGTGAGCGCCATCAACCGCGGCTGCTGGCCGCGGCTGCGAACATCGACGTGCCGGTGCTGTTGCTGTCCGGCGGCCGCAGCGATGTCGTTTCCCGCGCCACGGTGGAGGAATTCCTGCAGGTGGCGCCGGGTGTGCAACACGTGGAATTGCCGCAGGCCACCCATATGGTTGCAGGTGACGCCAACGATGCGTTCACCCGCGAAATCGCCCGCTTCGTGCAAAGTCTTGATCAACCCGTTGCCCGCCAGGCCGCAGGCAACCCCCATGTCGTGATGAGGTAGTGAGATGACCGTGATACTGACCGTGCTGGCAGCGTTGATCGCGTCGTGTGCCTGTGCTTACCACCGCAGCAGCCTGCGTACGTGGGCCATCGCCACGGTCGTGACCACTGTGATCGTGGGCCTGGTGCTGCAAACGCCATGGACGATGGTGATCCTGCTGGTGATCGAGGGCTTGATCGCGGTGCCGTTGCTGATGGTGGGTTTCCGCCGCCAGCAGATCAGCGCGCCGCTGCTGAAGATGTTCGCCAGGGTCACGCCGAAACTTTCGGAAACCGAACAGACCGCGCTGGAGGCGGGCACCGTGGGTTTCGAGGGCGAGCTGTTCTCGGGCAAGCCGGACTGGTCGCAGCTGCTGCGTGAGCCGAAGCCGGTGCTGAGCGCGGAGGAGCAGGCGTTCCTCGACGGACCGGTCGAGGAACTCTGCGCGATGATCGACGACTGGCAGATCACCCACGAGCTGGCCGACCTGCCGCCGGAGGTGTGGGACTTCATCAAGAAGAACCGCTTCTTCGGCATGATCATTCCGAAGCAGTACGGTGGCCTGCAGTTTTCCGCGCTGGCGCATTCGGCCGTGTTGCAGAAGCTTGCCAGCATCTCGGCCACGGTGTCCTCCACCGTCGCCGTGCCGAACTCGCTGGGGCCGGCCGAACTGCTGCTGCATTACGGCAGCGACGAGCAGAAGAACCACTACCTGCCGCGGCTGGCGGTGGGCGAGGAGATTCCCTGCTTCGCCCTGACTGGCCCGTATGCCGGTTCCGACGCCACCTCGATCACCGACTACGGCGTGGTCTGCAAGCAACTGGTCGATGGTGTCGAGACGCTCGGCATGCGGCTCACCTTCGACAAGCGCTACATCACGCTGGCGCCGATCGCCACCGTGGTGGGGCTGGCGTTTCGCCTGTACGACCCCGACAGGCTGCTGGGTGGCGAAGAGGACCTGGGCATCACGCTGGCGCTGTTGCCGCGTGCCACGCCGGGTCTGGAGATCGGGCGGCGTCATTTCCCGTTGAACATTCCGTTCCAGAATGGGCCGCTGCACGGCAAGGATGTTTTCGTGCCGCTGTCGGTACTGATCGGCGGCCCGAAAATGGCCGGCCATGGCTGGCGCATGCTGGTGGAGGTGTTGTCGGTGGGCCGCGCCATTTCGTTGCCATCCAACGCCACCGGCGCCATGCGCGCCTCGACCGCCGCCACCGGGTCATATGCGCGCATGCGCAAGCAGTTCGGCCTGGCCATCGCGCGTTTCGAGGGCGTGGAGGAAGCGCTGGCGCGTATCGGCGGCCTGACATATGCCACTACCGCGCTATCGCGCGCCACGGCGGCGGCGGTCGATCGCGGCGAGAAGCCGGCGGTGACCTCGGCCATCGCCAAATACCACGCCACCGAATGGGCACGCCAGGTTGCCAGCGACACCATGGATGTGCACGGCGGCAAGGCGGTGCAACTGGGTCCGAAGAATTATGCCGGGCGTGGCTGGGCCAGCGTGCCGATCGCGATCACGGTGGAAGGCGCCAACATCATGACGCGCAGCCTGATGATCTTCGGCCAGGGTGCGATCCGCTGCCATCCCTATGTGCTGAAGGAAATGCAGGCGCTCTCGATCGCCGACCGTGGCGAGCAACTGCGCGTGTTCGACCGGGCCTTGTTCGGCCATATCGGTTTCGGTATCTCCAACGCCGTGCGCAGCCTGGTGCTCGGCTTGACCGGATCGGCCATCGGCGAGGCCGCCGGCGATGCCTACACGGGCCGTTATTACCGCAAGCTCAACCGCTATTCCGCCGCGCTGGCGTTGTGCGCCGACGTGGCCATGGGCGTGCTGGGCGGCAAGCTCAAGTTCAAGGAAAAGTTGTCGGCGCGGCTGGGTGACGTGCTGAGCTATCTCTACATCGCCAGCGCCATGCTGAAACGCTACGAGGACAACGGCCGGCCCGAGGCTGATCGGCCGTTGCTGGCGTGGGCGTTTCACGAGTGCGTGTGGCGGATGCAGATGGCGCTGGATGGCGTGATCCGCAACTTCCCGGTGCGACCGGTGGCGTGGATGCTGCGCGCACTGGTGTTCCCGTTCGGCCGGCGCGAAGTACCGCCGTCCGACCGGCTGGGGCGTCGTGTCGCGGCGATCATCACGGCGCCTGGCGAGGCGCGCGACCGCTTGCTGGAATGGACCTATCTGACCCCCACGCCGAACAACACCATCGGCCGCATGGAGGCGTTGCTGCCGATGGTGATTGCCGCCGAACCGGTCGAGCGGAAATTCGGCAAGGCGCAGAAAGCGGGGCAGTTCAAGGCGCACGATTATGTGGCCCAACTGCATGAGGCGCGGGATCAGGGCATCATTTCGACGGCTGAACTGGAGCTGCTGAAGCGGGTGCGCGAAGGCGTGTTCGAGTTCATCTCGGTGGACGATTTCGATTCGTCCGAATTGCGCGCCGCGGTGACCCGGGCCGATCACCAGCAACTGATCGCGACCGGGCGCGAGGGCGGAAACGGCGCGGATTGATCTTCGCCACGGAGAATGGCGCGGCCGTTGCAACACGGCCGCACCATCCCTGGGTCGCATCGATATGTTTCAGTCCGCCGCCAGCGCGCAACGGTTGCGACCGCCGTCCTTGGCCCGGTATAGCGCGCGATCGGCGGCCTGGATGAGCTCCTCGTCGTCCGATGTTTCTTTCCACACGGCGATGCCGATGCTGGCGCTGATGCGCGCCTCGAAGGGGCCATGGCGGCCTTCCAGCGAATAGGGCTGCGCCAGCAGGTCGCACACTTGCTGGCAGCGTTCCAGGATCGGCGCCACATCGGTGACGTCCTCCAGGATCAGCGCGAACTCGTCGCCGCCCAGGCGCGCCACGGTGTCATTGGCGCGCAGGTATCCGCGCAGGCGCATGCCGATCTCCCGCAGCAGCGCGTCGCCCGCGGGGTGCCCGTAGGTATCGTTGATGGCCTTGAACCCGTCGATATCCATCAACGCCAGCGCAAACGGATGGTGCTGGCGCGAGCCCCGCTGCATGGCGGTCTGCAAGCGGTCGTGAAACAGCACGCGGTTGGGCAGGCCGGTGAGCATGTCGTGCGTGGCCTGGTGCCGCACCTGTGCCTCGACCCGCTTGCGCTCGGCGATTTCCACCTGCAATTGCTGGTTGCGTTCGGTCAGTTCATCCATCGCCTGCTGCAGTTGCACGCGGGCGGAATAAAGATCGAGAAACACGCGCACTTTCGATTGCAGGATCGCGTCGTTGATCGGCTTGGCGATGTAATCGACGGCGCCGGAGCGGTAACCCTTGAGCCGGTTCAGGTCGTCGGCGTAGGCGGCGGTGACGAAGATGATCGGCGTGTCGCGCATCTGCTCGGTTTCGCTGAGCAGCGCGGCCACTTCGAAACCGTCCATGTCGGGCATGTTCACGTCGAGCAGGATCAGCGCGAAATCGTGGTCGAGGCACAAGGTCAGCGCCTCGTTGCCGCTGCCGGCCTCCAGCAATTGGGCACCGCAGCGCGCCAGCAGGCGGCGCATGGCGACCAGGTTGGCCGGGGTGTCATCCACCACCAGGATTTTCGGGGATATCGCCGTGTTCACGTCATGCACAGCCGGTTGATCAGTGGAGCCATTTCGTCCAGCGTCACGCAATGATCGGCGCCTGCCAGTTCCAGTGCCGCCCGCGGCATGGCGGGCGCCGCAGCGTCGTCGGGCTGCTGCACGATGGCGAGGCCGCCCGCGCGCCGCACGCACGCCAGGCCCGCCGCGCCATCGGCGTTGGCACCGGTCAGTATTACAGCGATCAGGCTTGCGCCATAGGCTTCGGCGGCGCTGCTGAACAACACGTCGATCGACGGGCGCGAGAAGCCGACGGGTTCATCGACCGACAACGCGAACCGGCGGCCACGCTCGATCAGCAAGTGGTAGTCCGGCGGCGCCACCTGGACCATGCCACCGCGAAGAGGCTCGCGCTCGCAGGCCTCGATGACCGGCAGGGCGCTGTGTTGCGCCAGCAGGTCGCACATGGCCTGGGGGCTGCCGCTGGCGGTATGGCTGCACACGATCACCGAGGCCGGCAGTTGTTGGTCGAGGGCGCCAAGCAGCAGCGTGAGCGCGCCCGGCCCGCCGGCGGAGCAGCCGATGACAATGGTTTCAATGGCCGGCATGATCGACCGGTACCGGCTCGGGACTGCATCGGCGGAACAGGCGCAGCGAGCTGTCCACCGCCACGAAGTCGCGTGCGGCGGGCGCCAGTGCGAGGCTCTCGCGCAGGCCGAGGCAGAGGAAGCCGCCCGGCACCAGGCTATCGCGGAACATCGCCAGCACATGATTCTGCAGCGGATTCGAAAAGTAGATCAGCACGTTGCGGCAGAGCACCAGGTGGGCCTCGCAGAACACCGCGTCGGTCACCAGGTTGTGATCTGCGAAAACCACATTGCGGCGCAGGCGCTGGTCGAGCTTGATGAAGTCGTAGCGCGCGCTGTAGTAATCAGCCAGCGAGCAGGTGCCGCCGGCGGCCTGGTAGTTGCGCGACCAGGCCTGCGCCTCCCGCGCCGGGTAGATGCCTTCGCGCGCCTGGCGCAGCGCGGCGTCGTTGAAATCGGTGGCGTAGATCTGGCAGCGGTCGTACAGCCCGGCTTCTTCCAGCAGGATCGCCAGCGAATAGATTTCCTGCCCGCGGGCGCAGCCCGCCTGCCAGATCGTGATGCGCGGATGTACCGACAGCGCGGGCAGCACCTGTTCACGCAACGCGCGAAACACGG
Source organism: Rhodanobacter sp. (assembly GCA_035514935.1). GTDB lineage: Bacteria > Pseudomonadota > Gammaproteobacteria > Xanthomonadales > Rhodanobacteraceae > Rhodanobacter. The sequence goes on from DATJCF010000041.1 coordinate 17,641, forward strand.
GTGGATCGCGGAACATGTCCGATACCGGCACCGACAACCCCTCCAGCACCTGCGGCAGGAAGGTGGGATCGTGCAGCAGGCGGCCGGTCAGCGTGCTGATGTTGGTGGTGTGGTGCTGCTCGACCAGCTGATAGACGCGCCGCTTCAGCGAGGCGGGTGCGTATTGCGCGAAATCGTAGCCGTGGCGCTGGCGCATTGCGCTCACGAACAGGTTCAGCTCGATGTCGTCGAGTTCGGGGTCGATGCCGGACAGATTCAGCGCGACCGGATTCATTGCGTCAGCCACACGCGAATCATCGAGCCAAGCTTGTCGATGTCGATCGGCTTGGAAAGATAGTCGCTGGCGCCGGCCTCGATGCATTTCTCGCGATCGCCGCGCATCGCCTTGGCGGTAAGCGCGATGATCGGCAGCTGCGCGAACGCGGGCTGGGCGCGGATCGCCCGTATCGTCTCGTAGCCGTCCATGCCCGGCATCATGATGTCCATCAACACGATGTCGGGCGGCGGGTTCTCCGCCAGCGTCTTCAAGGCCTTCTCGCCATCCTGCGCCATCGTGGCCAGCAGGCCCCAGCCGCGCAGCACCTTGGACAAGGCGAAGAGGTTGCGCATGTCGTCGTCCACCAGCAATACGCTGTGGCCTTTCAGTTCGTCGCCGACCGGCGCTTTCGCGCTGGAGCGATGGCCGTTGTGCTGGATGCTGTGCAGGAACAGGCTGACTTCATCCAGCAGGCGCTCGGGCGAGCGCGCGCCCTTGACCACGATGGAGTCGGTGTACTGGCGCAGCTTGCGGCTCTCCTCGCGGTCGAGTTCGCGCCCGGAATAGATGACCACCGGCGGCACGCCGTTGTCGCTGTCGGCCATGTGCTGCAGCATTTCCACGCCCGACATGCCGGGCAGGCCCAGGTCGAGCACGATGCAGTCGTAGCGGGTGTGGCTGGCCTTCTCCAGCGCGTCCTCGGCGGATTCGGCCTCATCGATATCCAGGTCGTCGCGATGCAGCATGGTGCGCACCGCGGTGCGGGAATCGCGGTCGTCGTCCACGATCAGCAGGTGCCGGGTACGGCCCTCGGCAAAATGCAGCAGGCGTTCGAACGCCGCGCCGATCGCTTCGCGGCTCACCGGTTTGGTGAGGAAACCCACGGCACCCATCTCGCGGCCGCGGTTGGCATCGCCGGAGGCGGAGATGAAATGCACCGGCAGATGACGGGTGGCCTCGTCGGCCTTCAGGCGCTCGATCACGGTCCAGCCGTCCATGCCCGGCAGCATCACGTCGAGCAGGATGCCGGTCGGTGCGTATTCGTGCGCCAGCGCCAGGCCGGTTTCACCATCGGCGGCCGCCAGCACCTGGTAGCCCTTGCGATGGATCATGTCGGTCAGGATGCGTGCGAACGCGGGGTCGTCCTCGATCACCAGGATCGTGGTCTGGCCCGGTACCAGGTGATGGCGGTCGTCCTCGATCGCTTCGGGTTGCAAGGTCGGCAGTTGCGGTTGCGGTGCCGGCGTCCAGGGCGTTGGCGGCGTCGAATCACCCGGCATGGCCGCCAGCTCCGGCGGCCGCTCAGGCAACACCACGGTGAACACGCTGCCCTTGCCGGTTTCGCTTTGCAGCACGATGTCGCCACCCAGCAACTCGGCAATGCGCAGGCAGATGGCCAGGCCCAGGCCGGTGCCACCGTATTGGCGGCTGGTGCTGGCGTCGACCTGCTCGAAGGCGTGGAAGATGTGCTGGAATTTCTCGGCGGGAATGCCGATGCCGGTATCCGCGACGCTGATCGCCACCAACGGCCCGCCCATGAGTTTTTCAGACAGCGGAATGGTTGGGCCGGGCCGTCCGATATGGATAGTGACGCCGCCGTGCACGGTGAACTTGAACGCGTTGCCGATCAGGTTGTTGGCGACCTGCTCCAGCCGGGCGCCGTCGGTGCGCAGCACGGCCGGAATGTCGGCGTCGAAGGTGACGTCGAAGTCGAGCTTCTTTTCCTGCGCCACGTGACTGAAGGTGCGCCGCAGGGAGCGCTCGAAGTCGGCCAGCGGCAGGTCGTCGATGACCAGTTCCATCTTGCCCGCCTCGATCTTGGACAGGTCCAGGATGTCGTTGATCAGTCGCAGCAGGTTGCTGCCGGCGTCGTGGATGATGCGCGCCGACTCGATCTGCTCCGCATCCAGGTTGCCGGTGTCGTTGTCGGCCAGGCTGCGCGACAGGATCAGCAGGCTGTTGAGCGGCGTGCGCAGCTCATGCGACATGTTGGCCAGGAAGTCGGATTTGTACTGGCTGGCACGGGCCAGTTCCTCGGCCTTGTGCTCGGTGTCCAGTTGCAGGTCTTCCAGCACCTGGCGCTGCCGGTTCAGGCTGTCGGTCTTGTCGCGCAGCTCCTCGTTCGAGGCCTGCAGCTCCTCGGCCTGCACGCGCAGTTCCTCCTCGGACACGGTCAGCCGCTGCGATTGCTCTTCCAGTTCCAGCGTCTTGATGTGCAGCGCCTCGTTGCTCTGGCGCAGTACTTCCTTTTGCTGGCGCATCAGCAATTCGGAGGCGCGCAAATCGTCGGCCTGCTGCTGGCTGCGCTCCAGCAGCTCCTGCGTGTTGATGGCGCGGCTGAGGTTTTCCTGGGTCAGCGCGATCAGTGGCAGCAGTTCGGTCAGCAACTCCATCGGCGAGCTGGTGATCGGCTCGAAGCCGGCCAGCTCCAGTACGCCGGTGACCTGGCCGCGGTACAGGATGGGCTGGATCATCACGTGCGAAGGCAGGGCTTCGCCGCTGGCCGAATGCACCCGCACATAAGTCTCGGGTACCCGATCGAGCACGATCGGCGCGCGTTCCTGCAGGCACTGGCCCACCAGCCCGTCACCGGATGCATAAGTCTGGATGGGATCGGGCGATCCGTGCAGGCCATAGGCGCCGCGCAGCTCCAGTCGCTCGTGGCGCGCGTCGTGGGTGTAGTACATCGCCACGCCGGTCTTCAGCAGTGGCGCCAGGTGACTGGTCAGCGACTGGCCGAACTCACGGTAGGTGGTGGCTTTCTGCAGGTCCTGGGCGATCGTGGCGAGATGCGATTTCACCCAGTCCTGGTCGGTGGTGGCGATCACCATCTGCTTGAACACCTGCAGCGCCCGCGACAGCTCGCCGATTTCGTCGGGGCGGCTCAGTCGGGTCACCGTCATCGAGGTGTCGCCGGAAGCCACGCGATTCATCTGCCGCGTGATCTGCAATACCGGCAGGATGATCAGCCGGTTGGTCAGGCGTATGACGTAGAAGCCGAACAGCACGCCGGCCAGCGCCGCCAGCAGGGTGAAGATGCGCAGATTGTCCAGCGCGCCGACAAGGCCATGATGCCGCTGCCCCAGCAGGTTTTGCTCGGTGTCGGACATCCGCCCGAGCAGGCTGGTGACGGCGCTTGCCTGCGCGGCATGCGACGCGAGCAGCTCGGCCGCAAGCTGGTGCCGGTTTGCGGCGGCGTCGGTCGGCGCGGCGGCGGCCATGGCGTCCATGGTCTGGTTCAGGCCATTCGCCCATTGCGTCCCGAGTGTCTGCAGCTGATCGACACGACCTTGTTGCAGCGGGTTGTCGGCAACCAGGCCACGCAACCGCGCGAGGTTCTCGCCGAACTGGCTGCGGCCGGTCTTGAAGGTGGTCAGCTCGGCCGGCGTTGCCGACAGGGCGTAGCCGCGGGCACCGATCGCCATGGCCTGGCTGGCCTGTAGCGTGTCGGCAATGGCCAGCCGGACCTCGTAAGTGTGCTTCGCCCAGCTTCGGGTGACTTCCTGCCGTTGCAGGGCGCCCAGGGTCACCACGCTGGTCAACAGGAACAGGCCCAGCAGCGGAACAACCGCCAGCAGGATTTTTTTCTGACCCGGAAGCCGGGTCAGCCATCGATTTCGTGATCTTGTCCGCATGCCCCCACCCGCCGTCTGGAAGGACGTCCCCTGCGCCCCACCCCGTGTTTCGCAGGTGGATCCGACATCGCGAAGATTAGCGTAGGCCCTACCGGGAAAACAGCGTGGTTGCGGCTTGCATGCCTCTCAGCGGCGGCGCCAGGCCGGTGGTACGAGCGTGCCGCGACGGTATGCCACGGCAAGCAGGCCCAGCGAGCACAGCAGACACAGCGTCAACGTGACCACCGACGCCTCCGCGCCAAACACGCCACCGCTCAGCCAGTCCGGCCCGGTCCGTTGCGACACCAGCCAGCCGTCCGCGCTGAGTCCCGATACCGGGATTCCGTAGATCGTGCCCTGCGCAAAATTCCAGGACGCGTGCACGCCCATGCACAGCGGCAGCGAGCGGGTCACGTGGTAGAGCAGGCCGAACAGCAGGCCCGCTTCAATGGCGATGGCGGACGAACTCCATGCGGTGGCGCCGGGGTTGTGGGCGTGGGCGAAGCCGAAGAACAACGCCGAAATCAGCAGTGCGGCCCACGTGCCCAGGCCCTCCTCGGTCACGCGGAAAAGTACGCCGCGGAACATGATTTCCTCGCCGATGCCGGCACCCAGGCCTGTCATCAAAAGCGCCGGCAGCCACGCGGCATGCGGATTGAAGCCGGTGACGCGGTAGCTGCCCAGCAGCCACAGCGAGCCCACCGCCGTGCTGAACAGCAAGGTGCCGGCAAGAATGCCCAGCAGGCCCTGCGGCAGCAGCTTGCGCGGCGCCAGTTCGTGCAGTGGTCGGTGCTCGATCAGCCTGACAAGCACGACATAGGCCAGCACCGTCGGCACCACGCGGATCAGGAACTGGGCCAGGCCGAGCATCGGCGTCGCGGCGCCCTTGCCAGCCAACATGGCTCTGTCTATCCCGAACAGCAGGTGCAGCGCGATGCCCGTCAGTGCCGAGAAAACCACGAACAGCGCCACGAAAATCACGATGCGCGCCAGCGGTGAATACAGCATCCAGCGTTTCCACTTCGTTGCCGAATCCGGGGTAACGAAGGCAACGTGAGCGGTTGGCATGCCAGGTGTCTCCATGAAATGGGTGCCGCGACAGCCTGACGAGTGGCGGTGGCCCACGGTAGTGACAGCTGTCACGCCGAATGGCTCACACGTTGACGGCCGCCGCGTGCTCGCGGGTATTCGCGAAGCGCACCTGTGGCCAGCGCTCCTGCGCCAGCTGCAGGTTGACCCGCGTGGGTGCGATGTAGACCAGTTCGCCGGCGCCGTCGATGGCGAGGTTCATCGCGTTCTTCTCGCGGAACTCCTCCAGCTTCTTCTCGTCGTCGCAATGCACCCAGCGCGCGGTGCTGACGGTGACGGGCACGAAGGTGGCATCCACGTTGTATTCGTCCTTCAGCCGGTAGGCAACCACCTCGAACTGCAGCACGCCGACCGCGCCCAGGATCAGGTCGTTCGACATCAGCGGGCGGAAGAACTGGGTGGCGCCTTCCTCGGACAACTGCGCCAACCCCTTCTGCAGCGCCTTCATCTTCAGCGGGTCGCGCAACTGCGCACGGCGAAACAACTCCGGCGCGAAGTTGGGGATGCCGGTGAACGACACCGCCTCGCCCTCGGTGAAGGTATCGCCGATGGTGATGGTGCCGTGGTTGTGCAGGCCGATCACGTCACCCGGATAGGCGGTCTCGACGATCTCGCGATCCGATGCCATGAAAGTCAGCGCATTGGCAATGCGCACCTCCTTGCCGGTACGCGTCTGCATCATCTTCATGCCGGCGTTGTAGGTACCCGAGCAGACCCGCATGAAAGCCACGCGGTCGCGGTGCGCCGGGTCCATGTTCGCCTGGATCTTGAACACGAAGCCGGACAGCTTCTCCTCCTCCGGCTCGATCGCGCGCGTGGTGGTGTCGCGCGGCTGCGGCGACGGCGCGTTCTCGACGAAGAAATCCAGCAGCAACTGCACGCCGAAGTTGTTCACCGCCGAGCCGAAGAACACCGGCGTCTGCTTGCCGGCGAGGTACTCGTCGATATCGAACGAGGGCGCGGCGCCCTGCACCAGCTCCAGCTCCTCGCGCAGTTCGCGCATCGCCTCGTCGCCGATACGCTCCAGCAGGCCGGGCGCGTCCAGACCCTTGAAAATGGTCGAATCCTGGCGGGTGAAATTCTTGCCCGCCTCGAAGATGTGCACCTCGTCCAGCGCCAGGTGGTACACGCCCTTCAGCCGCTTACCCATGCCGATCGGCCAGGTCAGCGGCGCGCAGGCGATGCCCAGCACCGACTCCACTTCGTCCAGCAATTCGATCGGCGAGCGACCCTCGCGATCGAGCTTGTTGATGAAGGTCATGATCGGCGTGTCGCGCAGCCGGCAAACCTCCATCAGCTTGATCGTGCGCTCTTCCACGCCCTTGGCGCAGTCGATCACCATCAGCGCCGAATCCACCGCCGTCAACACGCGGTAGGTGTCCTCGGAAAAGTCTGCGTGTCCGGGCGTATCGAGCAGGTTGATGATCTTGCCCTCGTACGGAAACTGCATCACCGAGGACGTCACCGAAATCCCGCGCTCCTTTTCCAGCGCCATCCAGTCCGAGGTGGCGCTGCGCGACGTCTTGCGGCTCTTCACCGAACCGGCCATCTGGATCGCGCCGCCGAACAGCAGCAGCTTCTCGGTCAGCGTCGTCTTGCCCGCGTCAGGATGGCTGACGATGGCGAAGGTGCGGCGGCGGCGGGTTTCCTGGAGATGACTGGACATGTAAGGCGGATCAGTGGGGACGCGAACCGGCAATTGTAGCGTGGAATCGCCGATCTCCCGGCTCGACGCGACGGGCGGCCTGCGTCGTGGTGGCTTGCCCTGGTGGAGCGTGCGCCGGATGAGACGCACGCCCGGGTATCGCTGCCCGGGCGTGCCTCCGGATGGCGCCTCTTACTTCGCCTCCTTCTCCATCAGCTTGTCGACCATGCTTTCCTGGTAGTGGTCGAAGATCATCGAGAAATTGCCGCGGCCGCTGGTGGCCGAGCGCAGGAAGTTGATGTAGCCGAACATCTCCGACAGCGGCACGAAGCCCTGCACGTCCACCGAATGCCGACATGACGGTAGGAAAAACCTACATGACCAATGCGGCAAGGACGTCGAGAAGTATCGGATTCCATTGCCAGACCGTCATGCCCCTCTCACGCAAAGATGACTCGCCGCTCACAACTTTCGTGTGCGGCACGACACGCGTCGTTTTCGACATGGGTACGCCGCGCACCATCCACGCTGAAACATGAGCTGACCTGCGGTCCAGCGGGCAGTGTTCGATCGTCTTCGTTTTCCGCGTGGCCTGATGCGACCTGCGGGTAACACATGTATCTGACTATTCCTGGGGAAATGGAGTTGTTATGCGAGTTGAATCGGTGAAACGGACTTTGTTGGTGGTCAGCCTGAGTTCTGTACTGGCGTTGAGCGGTTGCGCCAGCATGGCCACGGGTGGCGGAAAGAATCCGGTTGGCGGATCGGCTGGTGGCGCCCACAGCACCAACGCCAATGCGAGCTTGGAGCATTGCGATCATTCCCTGGGAACGCTGGCCGTCGAAGAGGATACGAGCGAGCCCTGGTACGCGATTCTGACGAACCAATACCATCTGCCAGCTACCACGCCGCTCATCCGCCTGATGATCCAGCAGAGCAACTGCTTCATCGTGGTGGATCGGGGCCGCGCGATGGGATCGATGATGCAGGAGCGTGATCTGGCCGCATCCGGTGAAATGCGCAGCAACAGCCATCTCGGCAAGGGCCAGATGGTGGCGGCCGATTACGTGGTGACGCCCAACATCCAGTTTTCCCAGAACACGGGTGGTGGCGGCGCGTCGCTGCTCGGTGGCCTGGGTGGATACGGCGCACTCATCGGAGCCGTGGCGGGCTCGATGAAAAGCAGTGAAGCGTCCACGACCTTGATGCTCACCGATACCCGCTCCGGCGTGCAGGTGGCCATTTCGCAGGGAAGCGCGAAAAACACCGATTTCGGCTTCGGCGGAATCCTGGGCGGGCATGGTGCCGCCGGTGCTGCCGGTGCCTACAGCAAGACACCACAAGGCAAGGTTATTGCCGCGGCGTTCCTGGACTCCTACAACCAGATGGTGAAGTCGGTGCGCGAGTACGCACCGCAGCGCGCGGCAGGCGGCCTGGGTACCGGCGGCGCGCTGGCGGTGGATGGCGCCTCCACGCCTTCTTCGGGCAATTTTTCCGTGGCGGATGCCCAGCGCAAGCTTGCCGAGTTGGGGTTATACACAAGCAAGGTCGATGGTGTGTCCGGACCCGGCACATTGGCGGCGATCCGGAAATTCCAGAAGATCCGCGGCCTCGCAACGACCGGTCAACTGGATGGCGCGACGGTCGGTGCCTTGCAACAGTAATCCGTAGCAGCCGAACCGTAACCGGTTGACGGCGGGACACGAAAAACGGCGACGTAGTGATACGTCGCCGTTTTTCGTGAGCGCGGCGCCATGGTTCGGGGACGAAACAAAGCTACTTCGCCTCCTTCTCCATCAGCTTGTCGACCATGCTGGCGGGCACTTCCTGGTAGTGGTCGAAGCTCATCGAGAAATTGCCGCGGCCGCTGGTGGCCGAGCGCAGGAAGTTGATGTAGCCGAACATCTCCGACAGCGGCACGAAGCCCTGCACGAAGGCCGAGGTGCCTTTCTGGCCCTGTTCGGTGATGTTGCCGCGGCGTCGGTTGATGTCGCCGATGACGTCGCCGAGGTAGGTGGCCTCGGTGACCACTTCCAGGCTCATGATCGGTTCCAGCAGTTTCGGCTTGCTGAGCCGCTGTGCTTCGCGGAAGCACTGGCGGGTGGCGATCTCGAACGCGAGTGCCGATGAGTCGACGTCGTGGTATTTGCCGTCGATCAGGCGTGCCTTGAAATCCACCACTTCGTAGCCGGCGATCTGGCCTTCCTGCGATTCGGTCTTGATCGCGTGCTCGACCGCGGGGATGTATTCGCGGGGCACGCGGCCGCCGACCACCTCGTCGGAGAACACCACGCCCGAACCCGGCTCGCCCGGCTCGAAGATCATCTTCACCTCGGCGAACTGGCCGGAGCCGCCGCTCTGTTTCTTGTGCGTGTAGGTGTGTTCGACGGTCTGCCCGAACGCCTCGCGGAAGCTGACCCGCGGCTTGCCCATGCTGGCTTCCACGCCCAGCTCGGTGCGCATGCGGTCGATGGTGATTTCCAGGTGCAGCTCACCCATGCCCTTGAGCACGGTCTGGCCGGTTTCCTGGTCCACTTCCATGCGCAGCGACGGGTCGGCCTTGACCATCTTGTAGAGCGCGGTGGACAGCTTGTCGACGTCGTTGCGGCTCTTCGGCTCGACCGACACGCTGATCACCGGGTCGGGGAAGCGCATGCGCTCCAGCAACGCCGGGTGCGCCGGGTCGGCCAGCGAATCGCCGGTCTCGGTGTCCTTCATCGAGACGAAAGCGCAGATGTCACCGGCGCGCACCTCGTCGATCTCTTTCGTGTCGTCGGCCTGCACTTCGACGATGCGGCCCACGCGCTCCTTCTTGCCGCGGGTCACGTTGAGCAGGGTGTCGCCTTTTTTGATCACGCCGGAATAGATGCGGCAGAAGGTGAGCGTGCCGAACTGGTCGTTGATCACCTTGAACGCCAGCGCGCGCGCCGGCGCGTCGTCGGTGACTTCCTGTTCGCCCACGACGTTGCCGTCCTCATCGACCATCGCGATGCCGCCGTTTTCGCCGGGGTAGGGCAGGTAATCGACCACGGCGTCCAGCAACTGCTGCACGCCCTTGTTCTTGTACGAGGAGCCGCACAGCACCGGCACCAGCTCACCGGTGACGGTGCCCTTGCGGATGCAGTGCTTCAGCAGCTCCGGGTCGAACTCGCCGGTCTCGAGCAGGCGTTCGAACGCGTCGTCATCCAGCGCCAGTGCGCTTTCCAGCAAGTCCTGGCGCAGCTTCGGCAACTGCGCGATCCATTCGTTGTCGGCGACGGAGGCGAAGCTCAGGCGATCCTTCAATTGCTCCAGCGGCACGCTCTCCCACGTGCTGTCCTTGTCGTCGGAGGCCCAGATGTAACCCACGCCGGCGACCAGGTCGGCCATGCC
>DATJCF010000042.1:0-4304 GCA_035514935.1 Rhodanobacter sp.
CGCCGCATTGCCGGCACCAGAAACGACACGTTGAGGATGTGCACCTGCTCGGGCAGGATGTGATTCTTGAACTGGTCCTGGAACACCATGATGGTGTCGTAGGCCAGCGATCCGCAGATGACGGCAGGCATGGTGGGTGAAGGGTTCCGGATTGTGTGGAAGGCCGCGCAGGGCAGCAGGATGGGGCCGATGGACGGCTCGGGGCAAAGTCTCGAATGCTACCGCGAATACGCACAATTCGCGACTTGGTTCCTTCGCGCGAAGTTCGTCCGCCGATGCAGAAAACGTGCTTATCATCGTGTTGTACAAGGCTTTCTTAACGTTATTGTCCTTGCGTGGACGGGTAACGCTGACTAGACTGGCCAGCTTGATTTTTGCTCAATATCGGCGCACGGCGGACCCATGTTCAAGAAGTTTCGCGGGATCTTTTCCAACGACATCTCCATCGATCTCGGCACGGCGAACACGCTGATCTACGTGCGAGGCCAGGGCATCGTCTTGAACGAGCCGTCGGTGGTGGCGATTCGCCAGGATCGCGGTCCCGGCGGTCCGCGCACGATTGCCGCGGTGGGCAGCGACGCCAAGCGCATGCTCGGCCGCACCCCGGGCAACATCGCCACGGTGCGTCCGATGAAGGACGGCGTGATCGCCGACTTCACCATGACCGAGGCGATGCTGCAGCATTTCATCAAGCAGGTGCACAAGTCCCGCCTGTTGCGACCCAGCCCGCGCGTGCTGGTGTGCGTGCCCTGCGGTTCCACCCAGGTCGAGCGTCGCGCCATCAAGGAATCGGCCGAAGGCGCCGGCGCGCGCGACGTGTTCCTGATCGAGGAACCGATGGCGGCGGCGATCGGCGCCGGCATCCCGGTGCACGAGGCGCGCGGCGCGATGGTGCTGGACATTGGTGGTGGCACGTCCGAGGTGGCGGTGATCTCCCTCAACGGCATCGTCTACTCGCAGTCGGTGCGCGTGGGCGGCGATCGCTTCGACGAGGCGATCATCAACTACGTGCGGCGCAACCACGGAACCCTGATCGGCGAATCCACGGCCGAGAAGATCAAGCTGCAGATCGGCTGCGCCTTCCCGCAGAGTGAAGTGCGCGAGATCGAGATCTCCGGCCGCAACCTGGCCGAGGGCGTGCCGCGCATGTTCACGGTCAACTCCAACGAGATCCTCGAAGCGCTGCACGAGCCGCTGGCCGGCATCGTGGCGGCGGTGAAGTCGGCGCTGGAGCAGACGCCGCCGGAGCTCTGCTCCGACGTGGCCGAGCGCGGCATCGTGTTGACCGGTGGTGGCGCGCTGCTGCGTGATCTCGACCGCCTGATTTCGGAAGAGACCGGCCTGCACGTGCAGGTGGCTGACGACCCGCTGACCTGCGTGGCGCGTGGTGGCGGCAAGGCGCTGGAGCTGATTGACCAGCACGGCAGCGATTTCTTCGCTCCCGAATAATTCACGGCATCCGGGGGACCAAGGGCCGCCATGGCGCATGCGCGCGACGAATCCTCGCCGCTGTTCGCCGGCAATGCTGCCGGCACGCTGCGACTGATTTTCTACCTGGCACTGGCCGTGGTGCTGATGGTGCTCGACCAGCGCAATGGCTGGATGTGGCGCGCGCGCGCCGCCGCGGCGGCGGTGGTCGAGCCGGTCTATCGACTGGCGGGTCTCCCGGTTGCCGGCATGCGCACGCTCAGCGTGGCGTTCGGCGACCGCCAGCACCTGACCGAGCAGAACCAGCGCCTGCGTGAAGACCTGCTGCTGGCCAACGCCAAGTTGAATCGGATGGCTGCGGTGGCGCAGCAGAACCAGCATCTGAAGGAATTGCTCGACACCCGGCACAGCCTGGAACTCAACGTGCAACTGGCGCGGGTCATCGGCGTGGACCTGGGCGCCTACAGTCATCGGCTGATGCTCAACGTGGGCGCGCGCGACGGGGTCAAGGCGGGCCAGCCCGTGATCGATGCGCACGGCGTGATGGGGCAGGTGATCGAGAGTTTGCCCACCACCTCGGTGGTGATGCTGGTGACCGATCCCGCGCACGCCATTCCGGTGGTGGTCGAACGTACGGGTTTGCGCACGGTGGCCTACGGTTCGCGCGGGGGCGACCAGCTCGTGCTGCCCACGATTCCGCTGGCGGCCGACGTGCAGCCGGGCGATCAATTGCTGACGTCCGGACTTGGCGGGCGCTTCCCGCCGGGGTTTCCGGTAGGACGGGTTACCGAGGTGGCGCCTGCCGCCACCGGCATGTTCCTGGTTGCCCAGGTGCAGCCGGCGGCCGATATCGGTCGCAGCGAAGACGTCCTGCTGCTGCATGACCAGGCTGAGCCGGATGGTCCGCCGGCGCCGGCTAAACCGATGGGACCGCCAAGTGAGCTCGCGCCGGCGAACGCGACCGACGCACCAGCGACTTCGCCAGCCCCGCCGGGAGTATCGCGATGAACCGCCAGAGTCTGATGCGCTGGTGGTTCACCGCGACGCTGGTGGTTGCGCTGCTGCTGATGCTGGTGCCGTTGCCCGGCCCGCTGGCGCCGTTCAAGCCGTACTGGCCGGCCCTGGTCCTGTTGTACTGGTCGCTCGAATCCGAGGATCGGGTCACGCTGGGCCTGGCGTTTGCGGTGGGTCTGGGCGCCGACGTGGTCAACGGCGTGGTCTTGGGCGAACAGGCCTTGCGGCTGTGCGCGCTGGTGTTCATCGCCCTGCGCTTCCGGTCGCGTCTGCGCTTTTTCCCGATGTGGCAGCAATCCCTTGCGGTGTTGGTGCTGTTGTTGAACGACCGCGTGTTGCTGCTGCTGGTGCGCTTCCTGGGCGGCGCGTCGTTGCCACCGGCCAGTTGGTGGATTGCGCCGTTCGTGGGCGCGGCGCTGTGGCCTTTCCTGTTCCTGCTGCTCGACGACCTGCGCGCGCGCTGGCGGATCCAATGAAGCGCGATCCCGTGACATGAAGCGTCGGTCGATCAAGGACACCCGCGGTGAGGGTGCGTTGTTCCGGCGCCGCGCCCTGGTCGGTTTTGCCCTGATCGTGGTGAGCCTGGGCCTGCTGATGGCCCGCTTCGCCTATCTGCAGGTGGTGCGCCACGACGAGTTTGTCACCCGTTCGCAGAACAACCGGGTCAAGCCGCGTGCGATCCCGCCCGCGCGCGGCCTCATCTACGATCGCAACGGCGTGCTGCTGGCCGACAACGTGCCGGCGTTCCGGCTTGAGGTGGTGCCGGAGCAGGTCAAGGACATGCCCGCGTTGCTGGCACAACTGGGCCGAGTGGTTCCGCTGGACCACGATGACCTGGACGCATTCGCCAAGCAGCTCAAGCAGAACCGCCGCTTCGAGAGCGTGCCGTTGAAAATGCACCTCACCGAAGATGAAATCGATCGCTTCGCGGTCAATCGCTGGCGGTTCCCCGGCGTCGACGTGGTGCCCTACCTGACCCGGCGCTACCCGCTGGGCGAGGCCTTTGCGCATGTCGTCGGTTATGTCGGGCGCATCGACGCCGACGATGTCGATCGCCTCGACCCGGTGCGTTACAAGGGCACCAGCCACGTCGGCCGCAGTGGTGTCGAGCGGTCCTACGAAAACACGCTCCATGGCCAGCCCGGGTACGAGCTGGTCGAGGTCAATGCCGACGGCCGTACCCAGCGCGTGCTGGAAACCCATGCGCCCACGCCGGGCAGCAACCTCTACCTCAGCATCGATTCCCGGTTGCAGCGGGCGGCCGAGGCGGCGTTCGAAGGGCGACCCGGGGCGGCGGTGGCGATCGACCCGCGCAACGGCCAGGTGCTGGCCATGGTCAGCGTGCCCACGTTCGATCCGAACCTGTTCGTCAACGGCATCAGCCAGGTCGATTACAACGCGCTGACCCACAACCCGGACAAGCCGCTGTACAACCGTGCGTTGCGCGGCGTCTATCCGCCCGGTTCGACGGTGAAACCGCTGGTGGGGCTGGCTGGCTTGGAAACCGGCTTTCGCAAGCCGCAGGACACCGTGTTTTCCACCGGCGTGTTCTACATCCCCGGCCAGTCGCGCGGCTATCGCGACGACGTGCGCGGTGGCAGCGGACGGGTCAACCTGATGCAGGCGATCGAGCAATCGGTCAATACCTACTTCTACAAGCTGGCGCTGGAGATGGGCATCGACCGGCTCAGCAGCTACATGGCGAAATTCAGCTTTGGCCGCCCCACCGGGATCGACCTGATCGGCGAAGCGTCCGGCGTGCTGCCTTCGCGCGCATGGAAGGCGGCGCATTCCAAGGAACCCTGGTATCCCGGTGAAACGGTGATCGCCGGCATCGGGCAGGGTTACTGGGCGGTGACGCC
>DATJCF010000043.1:0-3874 GCA_035514935.1 Rhodanobacter sp.
CATGACTTGGCGAGCCAACACGCTTGCCCTACATTCCACATTGCCGAGAGGGGTTTTCGCGGCAAACCCACCATCCATCATCGAATACACGGAATTAATCCATGGCCAAGACGACGAACAAGACGAAGGGCGCAGCACCCAAAGCAGTGGCCAAACCTGCCGCTGCTCCGAAACCGATCAAGGAACCGTTGAACAAGTCCGGGCTGCTCGCGCACCTGGTCGAGAGCAGCGGCGTGGCTGCGAAAGATGTGCGCGCTGTGCTGGCCGCGCTGGAAGGCGCCGTCACCGCCTCCGTCAACAAGAAGGGTGCTGGCGAGTTCACCTTGCCGGGCCTGCTGAAGGTCACCGCCGTCAAGGTGCCGGCCAAGCCGAAGCGCAAGGGCATCAACCCGTTCACCAAGCAGGAGCAGGTGTTTGCCGCCAAGCCTGCCTCGATCAAGATCAAGGTGCGTCCGCTGAAGAAGCTGAAAGACGCCGCTGCCTGACGTCGGACTCTGGATGCGGCGTGCGTGATGCCGCCGCATCCGATTCGTTCCTTTCGTCGCGGGAAACGACTCGTCGGCGACAAACCGCCTCCCGCAGAACGCCTCGTTTCAAACATCTGCGCGCAAAAATTTCCGTGCGGTAGCGCACAATTTCGTCGAATCACTCCGAAATTAATCTAGACTCGGACTTGACCCGGCGCCGACGCGATGGCGTGGCCGGGGTTCAGGGACGGGGGGCTTCGATGCGTTTGCTGCGCGGCATGCTTGAACGAACGCCTGTTCCGGAGGGCCAAACCAAGGCCAGCTCCGGCGATGGCGGCTCGCTGTTTCCGGTCCGCTACCGACAGCGCCTGGTTGCCGAACTGAAGCTGGATGCGGCGACCGCAAGAGGGCTGATGCGCGCCCTGCTCGATGCCTGCCGCACGTCCGACGAAAGCACGCAAATTGCCTGCCTGCAGGATTTTGCCGATGGTTTCCGGCGCACGGCGCTGATCAAGGACGTACAGTTCTATCCGTACCTGCGTTGTGCGCTTGAGCACGACACGATGGCGATGGTCCACTTCAACGAAGTGCAGGCCGACGTGCGGCGCCACGTGCTGCGCATCGAGGCGATCCTGGTGGAATATCTCGGCGCCCCGTGGGATGCCACCTGCCGCCGCCGCTTCGTACCCGACGTGGCGCGCGCGGCAAGCTTGCTGGGCCGGCTGTTGCGGCAGGAGGAGTCGACCCTGTTTCCGCTGTACCTGCCGCCCGACCAATACCGCTATCTCGGTGGCTCGGTGACGCGGGAGAACGGCGGACGGGCCGCCTGACCCGGCGCGGTCAGGGTTTCGCGATCTCGAAATCGCGTTGGATCACCGGCGCACCGTCGAGGAAGATCTCGATCCGATATTTCCCCTCGGGCCACAGATCAGGGTTGTGCAGCGTGAACGTGGTGGTGGCCGGGCCGTCGGCGGCGATCGACTGGCTGATGCTGCTGATCAACTGGCCGTCGCCCTCCAGATAGCGCCAGCGCGCGTTGAGCGTGGATTTGGCGGTCTGTCCACGCGTATCCACACTGGCGTACAGCGTTTTGGCGTCCGGCGCGAAGCGCGTACCCGGCGCGGTGATCTTGTGGGCGTCATCGACGCCCGTACCCAGCGTGAGCTGCATCACCTTGATCGCCGCGGCGGCTGCGACGCTTGCCGCCGGCGTGGGCGCCGCCGCCGTGGAGGACACCGGCGCGGGAACCACCCGCGCCACGCTGGCGGGTGCTTGCACCGTGCGGGCGGGTGCCGGTGCTGGTGTGGTTGCCGGCGTGTCGGGCTTGCCGCAGCCGCTCAGTGCCAGCAGCCATAGTGCCTGGCATGCGATGGTTGTCGCCCGGAGACTGGCTCGATCGTTCTTCATTGCCGCACCGTCCGCGGGTTGGGTGGAGTGACCGGCGTGCTGCTGCGGAACGGGTTGATATCCAGCCCGCCG
Organism: Rhodanobacter sp.; assembly: GCA_035514935.1. GTDB lineage: Bacteria > Pseudomonadota > Gammaproteobacteria > Xanthomonadales > Rhodanobacteraceae > Rhodanobacter. Next base: position 1,947 of record DATJCF010000043.1, read on the forward strand.
CGTCGCGTGTAGCGCGCGTACACGCTCAGTTGCTGCGGTTCGCAGCACCGGCTGAGGTCGACGAAGATGCGCTCCACGCAATGCTCGTGGAACTCGTTGTGATTGCGGAACGAGACCAGGTAACGCAGCAACCCCGCATGGTCGATCGGCGCGCCGCGATAGGCGATCTGCACGCTGCCCCAGTCCGGCTGGCCGGTCACCGGGCAATTCGAGCGCAACAGATGCGAGACCAGCGTCTCGGTCACCGGCGTGGCGTTGCGGTCGGCCTGCAGGAAATCGGCGTTCGGCGGGCCGTAATTGTCGATATCGATAGTTTGGTCATCCAGCAAATGGCCGTCCAAATCATCGATCGGGTAGACGGCCGCGCGGGCGTCACTCAGCTGCACACCGACCACCGCGCCGGCCGCAGTCGAGAGGTCGCGCACCAGTGTACTGGTGAGGGTGGCGGCGTCCGCGATGCGTTCGCCGGCGAAGCCGTTCAAGTACAGCTTGAACGATTTCGATTCGATCAGCTGCGGCGACGTCGCCGGCACACGGAATTCGGCCAGCGCAACCATCGGTTTGCCGCGCGGGTCCAGCCACGACAGTTCATACGCGTTCCAGATGTCCACCCCGTGGAACGGCAGCGGTTCGGCCAGGCCCAGTTCCGCCCGGTTGCTATCGCGCGGGATGGGAAACAGCAGCGCGGGGTCGTAGCGGTTGGCGTAGGGCGTTTCCTTGCCCAGCGGGGAATGTTCGGGAGAATTCATGCCGGGAAGTCTATTGATACGCGACGCAGGTGTCTCGTCGCCCCGTGGCTGCGGTTCAGCCGCGTCGCAGCAGCAGGTCGAGCAGGCGGCGGAACCGTTCGCCATAAGGTGGATTGAACAGGCCGGCGCCGTTGAATCGTGCCTGGTGAAAAACCGGCTTCAGGTGCGAGAACGTGCGGAACCCCGCTTCGCCGTGATAACCGCCCATGCCCGATGCGCCCACGCCGCCGAACGGCAAGCCGTGCTGGGCGATGTGGTACAGCGTGTCGTTGACCGAAACGCCACCGGCGGTCGTGCGCGACAGCACGCGTTCGATCAGTGCCTTGTCGCTCTCGAACAGGTACAGCGCCAGCGGATGCGGGCGCGCCGCCACCCTGGCGATGGCCTGGTCGATGGTGTCGTAGGGCAGCAGCGGCAGCAGCGGGCCGAAGATCTCCTCGCGCATCACGGCCATGCTGTCGTCGACCTGGCTGAGCAGCTGCGGCGGTAGCAGTCGGCGCGTCGCATCCGCCGCCGCATCACCCAGCGGATGCACGCGGGCGCCACGGCCGCGAGCGTCATCGAGCAGGGCGATCAGTCGTTGGTACTGGTGGTCGGACGCGATGCTGGCGTACTGCCCGTTCTGCGCCAGTTGCGGGTACATCCGCGCCATCACGCGCCGTGCCTCGGCCACGAAGTCGTCCATGCGTTCGCGCGGCAACAGTACGTAATCCGGCGCGATGCAGGTTTGCCCGGCATTGACCAGCTTGCCGAACACGATGCGTTCCACCGCGTGCCCGAAGCGCGCACCGGGGCCGATGATCGCCGGCGATTTTCCGCCCAGCTCCAGCGTCACCGGTGTGAGGTTGGCCGCTGCCGTGTGCATCACCTGACGCCCCACCGCGGTCGAGCCGGTGAACAGCAGGTGGTCGAACGGCAGCGCGGAAAACGCCTGCGCCACGTCCGTCGCGCCAGTGACCACGACCACGTCGTCGGCATGGAAATGGCGCGCCACCAGCGCGGCGAACAGGGTCGAGAAGCGCGGGGTGAATTCGCTCATCTTCAGCATCACGCGGTTGCCCGCGGCCAGCGCATCGACCAGCGGCCCCACGGCGAGGTACAGCGGGTAATTCCACGGCACGATGATGCCCACCACGCCCCGCGGCTGCGGCCGCAGCTCGATGCGCGCGGGCAGGAACA
>DATJCF010000044.1:0-8867 GCA_035514935.1 Rhodanobacter sp.
CCGATACGCCGCCTTGATCTCGGCCTCGGTCGCGTCGGGCTTGACGCCCAGAATGTCGTAATAATCTTTGAATTCCACTACCACTCCCCAACGAACGCAAAACCCGCGGCGAATCCGTGCCGCCGCGGGTGTTCATGCAACATGATCCGGCCCGTGGCCGGCCGGCTCAGTGGCCGGTGTTGATGGTAATGCGTCGCGGTGTTGCCAGTGCCTTTTTCGGGATCACTATTTCCAGCACGCCGAACTTGCCGTTGGCGGTGATGCCCTCCGCGTCGGCACTGTCCGGCAGGGCAAAGCGCCGATGGAACGCTCCGCGCGCCCGCTCGACCCGGGTGAATTTGCCCTTGGTGGCATCGCTGCCTTCGGCCGCGCCGGACTCGGCTTCGCGCTCGCCCTTGATGGTGAGAATGCCCTTGTCCATGCTCACCTCGATCTGCGCGGGATCCACACCGGGGATATCCGCAAGAATCACGAAGCGCTGCTCGTCCTCGCGAATATCCACCCGCGGCGCCCACTGGCTGGTCACCACGTTGGATGCATCGCTGTCCGCCGGCTGCAGGAAGCGATCGAATGCCTGGCGGATTTCCTCAGGCAGGGCATTGCTCGCGTTCCAGATGGAATGACGACCCAGGTTCATTGCACGTCTCCTCAAGATGGATGCGGCCCGTCGCCGCCTGCAGTGAAAATAGGTACTTCCGCCAGCGATTCAAGGCGATCCCGCACGCGGCGCCAGACCCGTCGCCGCCCGTTCACCTGGCGTATGCCGTAGCATCACACTCCCCGACTCCGGACCCTGAGCATGCCCATCCAGCCTGGCGAAAAGCTGCCCGACGTGGCGATTCGGGTTATCGACGGCGACGTCCAACCACGTCATACCGGTGAACTGTTCGCCGGCCGCAAGGCCGTGCTGGTGGGCGTCCCCGGCGCATTCACGCCCACCTGCTCGACGTTGCATGTACCGGGTTATATCCGCCACGCTGCCGATTTCCAGGCACGAGGCATCGACCTGATGTGCCTGTCAGTCAACGATGCACACGTGATGCGGGCATGGGCGGCATCGCTGCAGACACCACCGGGCCTGTTGATGCTCGCCGATGGCAACGCGGGCTTCACCCGCGCGCTGGGTCTGGAATTCGACGGCTCGGCCTTCGGCATGGGCATGCGCTCGCGGCGTTTCGCGCTGTACGCCGATGATGGCGTGGTGCGACTGCTGCACGTCGAGGCGCCGGGCGAACTGCGCGTATCCACGGCCGAGGCGATGTTGGCGGCGATCGACGAACCGGGGCTGGCCAGCCAGGAGCGTGGGCGGTAGAAACCAACGGAGCGAGGCAAAGCGATTTTGAGTCGGTTTTTTCGATCATTTGAGGAAGATAGCCGTAGCTATCTGACGAAAAGGAGCGGAAAACCTGGCCAAAAGCGCGAAGCCGCAGCCCCTTGAGTTTCTACCGCCCACGCTCCCGGGCCACATGCAAAAGGCCCCGGCATTGCCGGGGCCTTTGCTTCAGCGACGCGGCGGAATCACTCTTCCGTCGGGTCCATCTCGGTCGGATCAGTCACTTCCGGGTTTCCCTCGGTCGCGTCACTGCCGCCTCCATCCACCGGTGCGTCGCCATCCACGGCAGCACTCTCTTCGGCGGAATCCTCTTCCGCATCGAGCCGCATCACGCTGACCAGCTTCTCGTCGGCGGGCAGGCGGATCAAGGTGACGCCCTGGGTATTGCGACCCAGTTGCGAAACCTCCGCCACGCGGGTGCGTACCAGCGTGCCCTGGTCGGAGATGAGCATCAGCTCATGCTCTTCGGTGACCTGGGCGGCGGCGACCAGCGCGCCGTTGCGCTCGGAGCACTGGATACCGATGACGCCCTGCGTACCGCGACCCTTCTTGGTGAACTCCACCAGCGGGGTACGCTTGCCGTAGCCGCGTTCGGTGGCGGTGAGGATGTCGCCTTCGGCCGCCACGATCAGTGAAACCACGTGGGCATCCTTGGCCAGCTTCATGCCGCGTACGCCGGCAGCAGTACGGCCCATCGAGCGCACAGTGTTCTCGTCGAAGCGATTGACCTTGCCGTTGGAGGCGAACAGCAAGACATCGCTGTTGCCGTCGGTAAGCTCCACGTTGACCAGCGCATCGTCCTCGTTGAGGCGAATCGCCAGCTTGCCCTTTTGCAGCTGGAACGCGAATTCACCCAGCGGTGTTTTCTTGACCGTGCCTTGGCGGGTGGCGAAGAACACGTACCGGTCGTCGCTGTAATCGCGAATCGGCAGTACCGCCTGCACGCGTTCGCCCTCGCCCAGCGGCAGCAGGTTCACGATCGGCTTGCCGCGCGCGCCCGGGCTCGCCTCGGGGATCTGGTAGACATTGAGCCAGTAGACCCGGCCGGTACTGGTGAAGGTCAGCAAGGTGTCGTGCGTATTCACCACCCACAGCTGCTCGACGACGTCCTCTTCCTTCAAGGCCGACGCCGAACGCCCCTTGCCACCGCGCCGCTGCGAGCGATACGTGCTGGCCGGCTGGCGCTTGACGTAACCGGTGTGGGACAAGGTGACCACCATATCCTCCGGCGCGATCAGGTCCAGCACGTTGAGGTCTTCCTGCGAATGCTGGATCTCGGTGCGGCGGGCGTCACCGAATTCGGTATTGACGGCCTCCAGCTCCTCGCGGATCACCTCCAGCAGGCGTGCGGGATTTTCCAGAATCTCGATCAGGCCGCGGATGGTTTCCAGGATCTGCCGGTATTCGTCGGAGAGTTTTTCCTGCTCCAGGCCGGTGAGGCGGTGCAGCCGCATCGCCAGGATTTCCAGCGCCTGCGCCTCGGACAACTGGTAGCCATCGTCCTTCAGGCCATCGCGCGGATCCATTTCCTCCGGCCGCGACGCCTCGGCGCCGGTGGCCGAAAGCAGCGCACGTACCAGCCCGGCTTCCCAGCGCCGCGCCACCATGCGCTCACGCGCCTCGGCCGGCGACGACGAGGTCTTGATCAGTTCGATCATCTCGTCGATGTTGGCCAGCGCCACCGTGAGGCCTTCGAGGATATGCGCACGCGCACGCGCCTTGCGCAGGTCGAAGATCGTGCGGCGGGTAACCACTTCGCGGCGATGGCGGATGAACGCTTCAAGGATGTCCTTGAGGTTCAGCAACTTGGGCTGGCCATCCAGCAGGGCCACCATGTTGATGCCGAAGGTGACCTGCAACTGCGTCTGCTGGAACAGGTTGTTGAGCACCACATCGCCCATCGCGTCCTTGCGGATCTCGATGACCACGCGCATGCCGTCCTTGTCGGACTCGTCGCGCAGCTCGCTGATGCCCTCGAGCTTCTTCTCCTTCACCAGTTCGGCGATCTTCTCGATCAGCCGCGCCTTGTTCACCTGGTACGGCAGCTCGTGGATGAGGATCGTCTCGCGACCATGGGCATCGGTTTCCACCTCCGCCTTGGCGCGCACCAGGATGCGGCCGCGACCGGTGCGGTACGCCTCGATGATGCCGGACGAGCCGTTGATGATGCCGCAGGTCGGAAAATCCGGACCCGGGATGTAGTGCATCAGGTCGTCGATGCCGAGCGAGGGTTCGTCTATCAGCGCGATGGTTGCCGCGATCACTTCGTTGAGGTTGTGCGGCGGAATGTTGGTGGCCATGCCCACCGCGATACCCGCCGAACCGTTGATCAGCAGGTTCGGCACGCGTGCCGGCAGCACCAGCGGCTCGCGTTCGCTCTCGTCGTAGTTGAAACCGAAATCGACCGTATCTTTGTCGATGTCCGCCAGCAGTTCATGCGTGAGGCGCGACATGCGCACTTCGGTGTATCGCATGGCCGCGGCGTTATCGCCATCGACCGAGCCGAAGTTGCCCTGGCCATCGACCAGCATGTAGCGCAGCGAGAACGGCTGGGCCATGCGCACGATCGCGTCGTAGACCGACTGATCGCCATGCGGATGGTATTTACCGATCACGTCACCGACCACGCGGGCCGATTTCTTGTACGGCTTGTTCCACACATTGCCCAGTTCGTTCATCGCGAACAGCACACGGCGATGCACGGGCTTCAATCCATCACGGACATCCGGTAGAGCGCGCCCCACGATGACGCTCATGGCGTAATCGAGGTAACTCTGGCGCATCTCGTCTTCGATATTGACGCGTATGACTTCTTTGGCGAGTTCTGCCATTAATCGGCTTCCCTGGATATGAAAAAGGGGCGCTGGCGACGCGCCTGGATCGGCATGCGCCGATGGCCCGAAATCAACCCACGGAGTGTACCACGCGCGGCCTCAAAAAGACAGTATTTAATGCTTTTCGATCAATAACTTACGACACGGCATCCGCGCCACGGGAAAGCGTCGCGCGGGCTACTTGAAATGGAGGTGCAAAGGCGCCGGAATGACGATTTTCAACGCCGCCATGGTGGCGGCGCAACGATGAAACATGCAGGCGTTTTTTTGCCACTCACGGCACTCGCCTGCGCGGCATCAGCTACCGAACATGGCCTGCATGGCGAGCGTGCCCGGCCGTTCGATCACGCCTCGCTCGGTGACGATCGCGTCGATCAATTCGGCCGGCGTCACGTCGAATACGGGATTCCACGCCAGCGCGCCCTCGACCACCGTGCGCCGACCGGCGATGCCGAGCAGCTCGGTGGCATCGCGCAGTTCGATCTCGATTTCCTCGCCCGTGGCGGTGGCCATGTCGATGGTCGAGGACGGCGCCACCACCATGAACTTCACGCCGTGGTATTTCGCGGCGATCGCCAGCTGGTAGGTGCCGATCTTGTTGGCGACATCGCCGTTGGCGGCGATCCGGTCGGCGCCGACGATCACCCATTGCACCGCGCCGGATTTCATCAGGTGCGACGCGGCGGAGTCGGCGATGAGTTGCGCGGGAATGCCGTCGCGCATCAGTTCCCACATGGTGAGCCGCGCGCCCTGCAGCCAGGGGCGGGTTTCACCCGCGTACACGCGCGCAATGCGTTCCGCCGCCACGCCGGCACGGATCACGCCCAGCGCCGTGCCGTAGCCGGCGGTCGCCAGCGAACCGGTGTTGCAATGGGTCAACACACCGGAGCCCTGCCCGATCAAGCTGGCGCCGAGTTCGCCCATCCGACGGTTGGCGGCCAGGTCCTCGTCCTGGATCGCCTGTGCCTCGCGCAGCAACACCTCCGCATCGGCACCGGCGGCGATGCGCTTCTTCATGCGATCCAGCGCCCACATCAGGTTGACCGCGGTCGGCCGCGCGGCGCGCAACATCGCCAAGGCATCGTCCAGCGGCGCGCGCTGCCGGGCAGCCATCGCCACGCCCCACGCCGCCGCGATACCGATGGCCGGCGCTCCGCGTACGGCCAGATCGCGGATCGCCGCGGTGACCTGCGCGGTATCTCGACATTCGATCCAGCGTTCCTCCGCAGGAAGCAGGCGCTGATCGAGCAGGCACAGGTGATCGCCGCGCCATTGCACGGCGCGGATGGTGTCATGGGTTGCCGATGGGGTCTGGGTCATCCCGCCATTTTAGGGGAGCGCCGCGCCACAGGGTGAGCCACAGCTAAAGCGGCGTGCCCTGGCGCGGTACTTACTCGCGCGCCCGCAGCCATTGGTGGATCGCCGGCGGTACTTCACGCTGCGCGCGACCCGACACGTAAATGCCGATGTGGCCGCCTTTGAACGCCAGCTGGGTGTAGTCGTTGCTGCCGACATGCTCGCCAAGAGCCCGCGAGGCATCAGGCGGTACCAGGTGATCCTGCTCGGCGAAGATATTCAACACCGGCTGGGTCACCTTGCCCAGATCCACCCGCTGCCCGCCGATCTCCAGCGTGCCCTTGATGAGCTTGTTGCCCTGGTAGAAATCCTTGATGAACTGCCGGAACGCCTCGCCGGCCTGGTCCGGCGAATCGAAGATCCAACGCTCCATGCGCAGGAAGTTTTCCAGTTCCACCGGGTTGTCCAGGATCTCCACCATGCCGATGTATTTCTGCTGGTTCAACCGCACCGGCTTCAGCGTGAGGTACACGTAGTTCATCAACCCCGCGGGTATGTTGCCCATGGTGTCGACGAACAGGTCCACATCGAGGTTGCGGCACCAGTGCGACAGCATGTTGTCCGGGGTCTGGAAATCCACCGGGGTCACCATGGTGATCAGGTTCCTCACCTTGTCCCGATGCAGCGCGGCATAGCACAGCGAAAACGCGCCCCCCTGGCAGATGCCGAGCAAGTTGATCGCATCGAGATCGTGCCGTTGGCGCACCGCGTCCACACAACGGTCGAGGTAGCCGTTGATGTAGTCGTCCAGCGTCAGCCAGCGGTCGGCGCCGTCGGGATAACCCCAATCGATCAGGTAGACGTCCTCGCCCTGCTCCAGCAGGTTACGCACCATCGAGCGATCGGCCTGCAGATCGGTCATCCACACGGTGTTGACCAGCGCATAGACGATCAGCAGCGGCGTCTTCGACGTGGGCGCGGAGCCCGTGAAATGCCAGACCTTGAGCTTGTCCTCGCTGTAGACCAGTTCGCGTGGGGTGTTGGCGTAGTCGGGCTCGCGCATGTTGCGCAGGTAGCCCATGCCGGCGGCCAGCTTGCGCTGGAACGTGTTGATATCGGCAAGCGCGCGGGTGGGATCGATGCGCAGTGGCGTGTACATGAATGCTCCTTACTTGCGCTTGCGCGGCGCTGGCGTGCGCGTCGTGGCCGACTTGCGAGCTGCGGGCCTGCCTGTGGAATTTCGCGACGCGGGGGGCGCGGACTTTTTGGCGGCAGTCTTTTCTGTTGCCCCCGGTTTCTTGGTTGCAGCCTTCTTTACGGCCAAACGTGATGTCCTGGCGGCGGCTTTCGCCGGAGCCTTCTTCGCGGCTGATCGCTTGACGGAAACCGGCTTCGCCACCGCACCGGCCAACTGGCGGCGCAGCTCGGCCACCTCCCGACGCAGATCGGCGATCTCCTTCGAATGGTCGACGGCCGCATTTGCGCGGGATGCTCGCGCCTCGCGCCGCACCTGCTGCAGGCGCTCGCCGAGCGTGTCCATCTCGCGACGTGTCGGCAGACCCCATTGCTGGCACAGTTGCTCGGTCTGCTGTTGCTGCAGGCTGCGCACCCGCATCTGGCTGTTGGCCATCGCACCGTAGGCTTCGCGAAATTCGTCCGTCAACGCTATCTCGGCATACGCTTCCTCGGCAGCGTCCACCCACAGGTCGTACAAGGCCTTGAGCGACTCGATCTGGCGGCCAGGTTCGGCGTGTTCCGCCAGCTTGTCCTGCAGTTTCTGCATGCCTTGCGTATTGGCACGCTGGATCAGCGCCTGGTAGCGCGCACTGGCCTGCATCGACTCCAGCATCGCCGCCGCCAGCGCCTGGCGCTGCATCTGCTGCTCACGATCCTGCCCGAAAGCGGGAGTTGGGCCGGACGCCAAGGCGTCGGCAGGCTGTATTCCCTGCAGCCAGGAATGCCACCTGCCGGCAAACCCTTCCATCCCGGCGCCATCGATATGCTGGAAAGCCTGCGCAAACGGCTGCTGTGCGCCGCCAAACAGTTGCTGCACCTGTTGCTGCCAGTCGGCACCGGGGACGCCGGCGGCACCCGCGGTCACGCCCTGCATCCATTCGAAATAGCTCTTCAATCCTGCCAGGGTGCGATCGAGCACCTCGTTGCCAGCGGCGGCATTGGGAGCGGCAGCAAACGATGGATTGCCACCAACGCCCGTCGACACCGACTGCTGGCGCAACCACGCATCCCACGACTGCTGTGCCAATGTCTGGAAATCACGCAGGAAATCCGCGTCGATCCCCGGCTTGAGAAAATCGGGCATCTGAAAATCCGCCGGAGGGGCCATCTCGATTCCTCGTCCATTGATGGCCACGATCTTAGCGCAGCGGATGGTATGGCGGACCGAAAACGCAGAAGGCCCGGTATCGAAATACCGGGCCTTCTGCTGTTCAACGCGAAACGACTCAGACGCTGGCGCGTTCCTCGTCGGTCACCGCCTTCATCGACAGGCGGATGCGGCCCTGCTTGTCGACCTCGAGCACCTTGACCTTGACGATGTCACCTTCCTTCAGCTTGTCGGACACCTTCTCGACGCGCTCATCGGAAATCTGCGACACGTGCACCAGACCATCCTTGCCCGGCATGATCGTGACGAACGCACCGAAGTCCATCAGCTTGGCGACCTTGCCTTCGTAGATGCGACCCGGCTCGACGTCGGAGGTGATCTGCTCGATGCGCTTCTTCGCCGCTTCGGCAGCTTCGCGATTGACCGAGCCGACGATGATGGTGCCGTCGTCGCTGATGTCGATGGTGGTGCCGGTTTCCTCGGTGATCGAGCGGATCGTGGCGCCGCCCTTGCCGATCACTTCGCGGATCTTGTCCGGGTGGATCTTGATGGTCAGCAGGCGCGGTGCAAACTCGCTCATTTCCGTGCGGGCCGTGCTCAGGCACTTGGCCATTTCGCCGAGGATATGCAGGCGCCCCTGCTTGGCCTGGGCCAGCGCCACCTTCATGATCTCTTCGGTGATGCCGTCGATCTTGATGTCCATCTGCAGCGCGGAAATGCCATCGGCACTGCCGGCCACCTTGAAGTCCATGTCGCCGAGATGATCTTCGTCGCCCAGGATGTCGGACAGCACCACAAAGTCGCTGCCTTCCTTGACCAGGCCCATGGCGATACCGGCCACCGGCGCCTTCAGCGGCACGCCGGCATCCATCATCGCCAGCGAGGAACCGCACACCGAGGCCATCGATGAGGAACCGTTGGACTCGGTGATTTCCGAGACCACGCGCACCACGTACGGGAATTCCTCGATCGTCGGCTTGACCGCCTGCACGCCGCGCTTGGCGAGGCGGCCGTGGCCGATCTCGCGACGCTTCGGCGCACCGAAACGACCGGCTTCGCC
>DATJCF010000045.1:0-8928 GCA_035514935.1 Rhodanobacter sp.
CGCCGGGCTGTCGTGCCCGGATTGGCCGACCTGCTATGGCCAGGTCACCTGGCCGCAGCATGCGCAGGCGGTGGCGCATGCCGACGCCAGTTTCCCGGATCGTCCCTATGAGGCGCACAAGGCCTGGCGCGAGCAGGTGCACCGTTTTCTTGCCGGCACGCTCGGCGTGATGGTGCTGGTGCTGGCCTTGCTGGCCAGTTGGCGTCGTCGCCGCGCGCTGGCGGCGGTGGTCGCCGGTGCAGTGTTCGCGGCCGTCGGGGTGGGCATGTACATGCACGGCGAACACCTGTGGTCGTCCGCGCTGGCGGCCTGCGCCATCGCGTTGCCGCTGTTTGCGTCGCTGGGCCTGAATCGGCCGGGCGCGTGGAAGATCAGCGTGTTCGCGCTGGCGGTGATCATCTTCCAGGCCATGCTGGGCATGTGGACGGTGACGCTGCTGCTGAAGCCGGTGGTGGTCACCAGCCATCTGCTCGGCGGCATGACCACGTTCGGCCTGCTGGCATGGGCGGCGCTGCGCTTTGCCGGCGTGGGCGCGGCGGACGATGGCCTGGCCAGCCTGCGCAAGCTGGTGGTGATCGGCGTGGTGTTGCTGGCCTGCCAGATCGCGCTGGGCGGCTGGACCTCGGCGAACTACGCGGCACTGGCCTGCGGCTACGGCCCGGGCTCGTTCCCCGAATGTCTCGGCCAATGGATGCCGGCGACCGACTTCAAGCAGGGCTTCATCCTGTGGCGCGGCATCGGCGTCAACTACGAGGGTGGCGTGCTGGATCTGCCGGCGCGCAGCGCGATCCAGCTGGTGCATCGGCTGGGGGCGCTGGTGGTGTTCTGTTATCTGGCATGGCTGTCGTTCAAGGCGTCGCGGCAGGGCCTGCGCGGGTTTGGCATCGCCATCGCGGTGACCCTGGTGTGCCAGGTGCTGCTGGGCATCAGCAACGTGCACTTCGGCTTGCCGCTGCCCGTGGCCACCGCGCACAACGGCATGGCGGCGCTGTTGCTGTTCGCCTTGCTGGCCACGTTGGCGCGCACCCAGCGCCGGGCGGCGGTCGCCGCGGACGAACCGGTGCGCGGGGATTGAACTGCCGCGTGCCATGCCGTCGGCATCGCCAGGCATTACACTAGGCAGTCGCCCGTTGCCGAGTTGCCCGTGAAGCTGTCCTTATCCCAATACCTGCAACTGACCAAGCCGCGCATCGTGGCGCTGTTGGTGTTCTGCGCGGTGATCGGCATGTTCCTGGCCGTACCCGGCATGCCGCCATGGCGCGCGCTGGTGTTCGGCACGCTGGGCATCTGGCTGGCGTCATCGTCGGCGGCCGCATTCAACCAGCTGATCGACCAGCGCATCGACAAGGTGATGGTGCGCACCGCGAACCGGCCGCTGGCTACCGGCAACCTCAACCCGCGCCAGGTGTTCGTCTTCGCGATGGCGCTGGGTATCGCCTCGATGGTGGTGCTGGTGTTGCTGGTCAACACGCTGACCGCGGTGCTGACCTTCGCGGGCCTGATCGGCTATGCGGTGATCTACACCGCGTTTCTCAAGCGCGCCACGCCGCAGAACATCGTGATCGGCGGCCTGGCCGGCGCGATCCCGCCGGTGCTGGGCTGGACCGCCGTCACCGGTTCGCTGCACCCGTACGCGTTGCAGCTGTGCCTGATCATCTTCGTGTGGACGCCGCCCCACTTCTGGGCGCTGGCGATCTTCCGCCGCGACGACTACTCGCGCGCCCAGGTACCGATGCTGCCGGTGACGCATGGCGTGGTCTACACACGCTGGCACATCCTGTTCTATACCGTGCTGCTGGTGCTGGTGACCCTGCTGCCGGCATTGACCGGCATGAGCGGGCTGATCTACCTGGGCGGCGCGGCCGTGCTTGGCGGGGCTTTCCTGTATTACGCGGTGCGCCTGCTGAACCCGCCCGACGAGCGCTTCGCGATGAAGGTGTTCAGCTATTCGATCGTCTACCTGATGGCGCTGTTCGCCTTCCTGTTGGCCGATCACTGGCTGGTGGAGCCGATCCTGCAGCAGGGGCCGGTGCTGCAGCAGACGGTCTGATCGACCCGCCGTACGCGGTGGCTAGCGGTCGCAATCGATCCCTGCATCGCTCAGCAGGGTACGCAAGTCCTTCAGCTGTTCCTCGTACTTCGTCCAGCGCCTGACGGCGTCGCGGTGCATGGGTGCGCGCACCTGGACCGAGCTGGCCGTGGTGGACGGCGCCTGATTGCGTTCGAAGTGCAGGCAGGCGTCGTTCCACGGCAGGCCGCAATGCTCCAGCAACTGGCGCGTGCTGGCCTCTTGCGTGGCCACCAGGGTTTCGTAATCCACTTCCAGGATGCGACCGGGCAGGATCCGTTTCCAGTGCGCCATCAAGCGGTCGAACAAGACGTAATAGCGGCCGGTATCGAGCAGGTCGAACGAGTAGCCATGCAGCGGCGATGTCTCCGAGAACGGCTCGCGGAAATTGCTGAGGCAGCTGTCCAGCGGATTGCGCCGCAGGCAGATGATCCGGGCGTTCGGCAAGGCGTTGGCAATGAAGCCGGCATAGAGAAAATTGTGCGGCAGCTTGTCGATGAAACGCGGTTTCAGGCAGGTCGCCGGGCGGGTGCTGGCGATGTAGACCTCGCCCAGGGTTTTCCACGGAATATTGCCCGCGCGGCGGATCACGTCCGGGCTCAGCATCACCGGTGAGTTGGCGCCCGAGAGGCGTTCCAGCGCGACGCCGAAGTTTTCCAGTTCGCCGGCGGCGTAGACCTCCGGATGGCTGGAGAGAATGCGCTCCACCAGCGTGGTGCCGGTGCGCGGCATGCCCATCACGAAGATGGGCTCGGCCGACGGGTGGCCCGCCGGTAGCGGTCGTGGTTCGGGAAAGGCGCCGATCAGGGTATCCACGATCGCCTGGTCGCGATCGATGGTGTAGCCGGTGGCCGCCTTGACCGCGGATTTGCCGATCACCAGGTGGTCGAAGGCGTTCGCGAAATCGCCGAGGTCCTCGTACTCCTTGCTGAGCGCCACATGCGTATGCATCGAGGCCGCTGGTTCGTCGCCCACGTCCTTGGCCAGCGCGAGCAGCCTGTCGATGTGGTTGAGGGCCGGGGTCTGGCGGCGGATGCGCGAAAGTGTGGCGTGCGCGTGCCAGTGCCCGGGTGCCAGCGCCAGACAAGCCTCCAGTTCAGCCTCGGCCTGGGCAACGTCGCCGGAAAAAATCAACGACGTGGCGAAGCTGAAGCGGCATGCCGGGTTGTCCGGTGCCAGCGTGGCTGCCTGGCGAAACGCCGCCGCGGCCCGCTCGTGAGCGTGGCATTGCGTATACGTGGTGCCGAGGCTGTGGAGCAACAGCGGATCGTCGGGCGCCAGCCCAAGCGCAATGTTGGCAACCTGCAAGGCATCACCGCTGCGGTGCGTCGCCGCCAACGCGCGGGCGAAGTGCACGGCGTATTCCGCGTGCAGGGGCATGGCGCTGGCCGCGCGGTGCAGATGATCCAGCGCTTCGGGCAATCGCCGCAGCGCCAACGCGGCCTTGCCGGCGATGTAGCATGCTTCCGGCTGGTCGGCATCCATCTGCAGGGCCTGCAGTGCAAGCCCCCGCGCTTTGCCCGGGTCTCCCTGGAGGAGGGCGGCGCGAGCCTCGGCAAGCAACTTCGCGGCCTGCGGCCTGGGTGGGGCGGGTGGCGTCATGGGCTTCCAGATGAGACGTGTCGGTTCGGCAGCGACCGTGGGCTCCACCGCCGCCCAAGCTGCGTCATGCGGGAATGAAGCGGTAGCGGCGCATCTTAGCAAACGGGTTCATGGCAACGATCGACGGTCGCCGCGAAATGGATTGACAGCTGCGCAATGCAGCACAACAATGCGCGCGCCCTCCGGCGCGCCCGCGCCGGTGAGTATCCAGTCCTGACTGATCAAGGCCTATGGACGTCTACCCTAGTCGCACCGTCGACATCCGCTTGCTTCGGGTGCCGGCGTCGCATTTCACATTGAACGCCTGCAGCGATCGCCTGCGGACGGTTGGTGCTTTCCGCTAGGGAAGTCCGGCCCTCCCCTTGACGACGCCGCTGGCGCCGTTACGAGGAGATGGGCCCATGAAGCTCATACGTGAATTCTGCCGCCGGCGCCTCGCCGGCCGGCCCTGGCTGACGGTTGGCGCCGACCGGCGCGAGCGCGGCTTTGTGGTGACCGTGCCGCCGCCGCTGGCCGCGACGGTGGCCGATGGCGTGCATGCCGTCCAGCCGGCGCCGCCACCTGCGATCGGCCCGTCCTTCGCGCCACTCAGCCACTGACGGGCGACTGTCCGGCAGGCGGGCTTCGACCGCTGCGCGATACCACGGCTTCTTCCGCGTTTTCCACGAATGGACGTCCATACGCCCATTCGTGATGACGCATGGCGACTACGATCTCACCGCATCTACAGCAGCAACCGATGAACAACTTCACGATCCAGCGACCGGAAAAGAAGGGCGCGCGGCCGGGCGCGGCGGCGGAGGCGTTTCGTCCCGTCGATGTGTTGCTGCGGGCGCTGGACACCACGCATGACGGTCTCGACGAGGCGCAGATCAGGGCGCGGCTGCATCGTGACGGGCCAAACGAGGTGGCGCACGAGAAGCCGCCGCACTGGACGCGGCAGTTGCTGCGTGCATTCAAGAATCCCTTCATCGTGGTGCTGCTGGTGCTGGCCGGCGTGCAGCTGTTCACCGATCGCACGGACCTGACCGGGCCGGTGATCGTCGCGGTGATGGTGGCGATCAGCGTGGCGCTCAGCTTCAGCCAGGAATACCGTTCGTCGCGCGCGGCAGACAGCCTGAAGGCGATGGTGCGCAACACCGCCAGCCTGACCCGGCGCGCGTCCGACGGCCACAGCGAGATGATCGAGGTGCCGGTGGCCGAGCTGGTGGCTGGCGACATCGTGCACCTGGGCGCGGGCGACATGGTGCCCGCGGACGTGCGCCTGCTCAGTGCCAAGGACCTGTTCATCAGCCAGGCGATCCTCACCGGCGAATCGCTGCCGGTGGAAAAATCCGCGACCGTCGCCGCTACCGAAGGGCAGGCGGATGGCGATCCGCTGGAGTTGCCCACGATCTGCTACATGGGCACCAACGTGGTCAGCGGCACGGCGGTGGCGATGGTGCTTGCCACCGGCGCGCGCACGTATCTGGGATCGCTGTCGCACAGCATGACCGGCCAGCGTGTGCAGACCAGTTTCGATCGCGGCGTGAGCGGCGTCAGCTGGCTGCTGATCCGCTTCATGGCGGTGATGGTGCCGGTGGTTTTCCTGATCAACGGGCTGGACAAGCACAGCTGGACCGAGGCGTTCCTGTTTGCGTTGTCGATCGCGGTGGGCCTGACCCCGGAGATGCTGCCGCTGATCGTCACCGCCAACCTGGCCCGCGGTGCGATGGCGATGTCGCGGCGCAAGGTGGTGGTGAAGCGGCTCAACGCGATCCAGAACTTCGGCGCGATGGACGTGTTGTGCACGGACAAGACCGGCACGCTCACGCTCGACCGCATCGTGCTGGAACGCCACCTCGACCTGGATGGCGAGGCCTCCGGCGAGGCGCTGGAGTACGGCTATCTCAACAGCCGCTTCCAGACCGGCCTGCGCAACCTGATGGACAAGGCGGTGCTGGAACACCGCGAGCTGGAAACGGCGGCGGCGCGCTTTCGGGTGATCGACGAGATCCCGTTCGACTTCCAGCGCCGGCGCATGTCGGTGGTGGTGGCCGAAGGCGATGGCGACCACCTGCTGATCTGCAAGGGCGCGGTCGAGGAGATGCTGGCGATCTGCGATTTCGCCCGGACCGGCGATGCGATCGAGCCGATGAGCGACGCCCGTCGCTGCGCCATCAAGGCCATGACCCACCGCCTCAACGAGGACGGCTTGCGCGTGCTGGTGGTGGCCATCCAGCGCCAGAGCGCCCGCGGGCAACCCTACAGCATGGCCGACGAAAGCGGCCTGGTTGCCGTCGGTTGCCTGGCGTTTCTCGATCCGCCGAAGGATTCGGCTGCCACCGCGATCCGCGCGCTGCATCAGCACGGCGTCGCGGTGAAGGTGATCACCGGCGACAACGAGGCGGTGACGCGCAAGATCTGCCGCGAGGTGGGGCTGGATGTCCGTCACTCGATGCAGGGCAGCGAAATCGAGGCGCTCGATGACCCGGCGCTGGACGCGCAGGTGGCGCGCGTCACCGTGTTCGCCAAGATGTCGCCGCTGCAGAAGTCGCGGGTGGTGCGCTCGCTGCAGCGGCTGGGGCACACGGTGGGTTTTCTCGGCGACGGCATCAACGACGCGCCGGCGCTGCACGATGCCGACGTGGGCATCTCGGTGGATACCGCCACCGACATCGCCAAGGAGTCGGCCGACATCATCCTGCTGGAAAAAAACCTGATGGTGCTGGAGGAGGGCGTGCTGGAAGGGCGCGTCACCTTCGGCAACATCATGAAGTACATCAAGATGACCGCCAGCTCGAACTTCGGCAACGTGTTCAGCGTGCTGGTGGCCAGCGCGTTCCTGCCGTTCCTGCCAATGTTGCCGCTGCAGATCCTGGTGCAGAACCTGCTCTACGACATCTCGCAGCTGTCGATCCCGTTCGACCGCATGGATGAGGATTACCTGGCCGTGCCGCGCCAGTGGGATGCCGGCGACATCGGTCGGTTCATGGTGTGGGTGGGGCCGGTGAGCTCGATATTCGACATCACCACGTTCTGGCTGATGTGGCATTACTTCGGCGCGAATTCACCCGCACAGCAGTCGCTGTTCCAGTCCGGCTGGTTCATCGAGGGCCTGCTGTCGCAGACCTTGATCGTGCACATGATCCGCACCCGCCGCATCCCGTTCCTGCAGAGCACGGCTGCCGCGCCGGTGCTGGGCCTGACCGTCGCCATCATCATCGCCGGCATGCTGATTCCGTTCAGCGCGCTGGGCGCGAAGATCGGCATGGTGCCGCTGCCGCCTGTCTACTTCGCGTGGCTGGCGCTCACCCTGGCAAGTTATTGCGTGCTGACCCAGTTGGTGAAGGTGATCTACATCCGCCGCTACGGTCGGTGGCTGTAGGAGCACACCCTGTGCGCGATGCTTTTCTGCCGGGATTCGGGATTCGGGATTCGCAAGAGCAAGAGCAAGAGCGCACGGGGGCTGCATCAGTCGGGGGTGCGGGCGCTTTGCGCCGCATACCGCCGCGCCACCACCGCGCACACCATCAACTGCAACTGATGAAAAATCATAAGCGGCAGCACCAGCGCGCCGAGGCCGCCGAGCTGGCCGGCGAACAGGATCTTGGCCATCGGGATGCCGCTGGCCATGCTCTTCTTGGAGCCGCAGAACACGATGGCGATCTCGTCCTTGCGCGAGAAGCCCAGGCGTCGCGCGGCCCAGGTCACGGCGGTCATCACCAATCCCAGCAGCAGCGCGCTCAGCGCCAGGGTGGAAACCAGCGCGCCGACCGGCGTGTCGTGCCACAGGCCCTGCACCACGGCGGCGCTGAACGCGGTGTACACCACCAGCAGGATCGTGCCCTGGTCGGTGAAACGCAGCAGCGGCTTGTGCCGGTCGACAACGCCACCGATCCAGCGCCGTGCGACGTGGCCCAGCACGAACGGCAGCAACAGCTGCAGCACGATGTCCAGCACGCCGTGCCATGACATGCCGCCGCCATGGCTGGCCAGCAGCAGGCCGACCAGCAGCGGCGTCAGCACGATGCCGATCAGGTTGGACACCGAGGCGCTGACCACCGCCGCCGGCACATTGCCGCCGGCGATCGAGGTGAAGGCGATCGACGACTGCACGGTGGACGGCAGTGCGCAGACAAACAGCACGCCCAGATAAAGCTGTGGCGTCAGCAGCGCCTGGCCGAGCGGCTGCAACGCCAGTCCCAGCAGCGGAAACAGCACGAAGGTGCTGGCGAACACGGTCAGGTGCAGTCGCCAATGGGTCACGCCCTGCACGATTGCCTGGCGCGGCAACTTGGCGCCATGCAGGAAAAACAGCAGCGCGATCGCGCCGTCGGTGACGATGTCGAACACCCGCGCCGTCTCGCCGCGACAGGGCAGCAGCGAAGCCAGCACCACCGTGGCCAGCAAGGCCAGGGTGAAGTTGTCCGGGAGCAGGCGTCGCAGCGACATGCAGTCAGTGCCCGCTCGAGCGGCAGCGCGGCCGGCGGCGGGCGGTGATCAAGGCAGGTTGCAGCGCGCGCGGCAGCGATGGCGCCACCACAGCACCAGCAGCGTCACCAGCAGGATGCCGAGCACCACCCACAGGCTGGTCTGGCCGCGGTGCATCCACTTCATCAGCCACTCGTGGTTGTTGGCGCCGATGTAGCCGAGGTAAACCCAGAACGGCACGCTGATCAGCGCCGCCAGCGTATCGATCAGCAGAAACCGCCAGAACGACACCCGGTGCGTGGTGCCGGCGGTGATGTACACGGTGGTGCGCATGCCGGGCAGGAAGCGCGCGAAAAACAGCATGCGGTTGCCGTAGCGGTCGAATTTCTCCTGCACCCGGGCGTAGCGCGCCGGCGTCAGCACGCGCGCCACCAGGCGCCATTTCAGCATGCGCGCGCCATAGTGATGGCCGAGCAGGAAGATCGCCGCATCGCCCAGCAGCACGCCGAACATCGTCAGCGCGAACATCACGTGCACGTTGGCGTAGCCCAGCCCGGCAATCACGCCACCGGCGACCAGGGTGATGTCCTCCGGCAACGGCAGGCCCGCGCCGCAGATCATCAGCGCGATGAAGACGGCGACGTAGCCGTTCTCGGCAAACACCGTGATCAGTTGTTGCAGAAGATCCATCGATATCCTTGCGCGCCATGCGCGGCATGCATCGCCGCGGGCCGGCATGATCCCACAGTCGATCGGCGGGGGAGTGGGGGCGGGACACCATGACGCGGCGCATGCAACCGTATGCGGCTGCGCAGCATGGTCATGCCGAGGCCACCGGCGGACGG
>DATJCF010000046.1:0-1758 GCA_035514935.1 Rhodanobacter sp.
GGTGATGAGGTTGATGTCCTCATGTGCGCCGGCGCGCACGTTGGGGATGTCGCTGGCGTCGTCGATGGGCGGATAGTGGATCGGGCGCAGGATCGAATTGCCGACGTCGGTCTTGTCCTCGAAGAAGTTTTCCGGCTGCTCGATGTGCAACGCCAGCGCACGCAGCACGCGGCTGCCGAGGTCGTCCAGCGCCTGGTACAAGCCGTAGCCCCAGCGCTTGAAATCCGGCACCTCGGCCGGCCACACATTCGGCGGCATCACGTCGGCGAACTTCGAATCGCGCGGGATTTCGCGCCCGATGTGCCAGAACTCCTTGAGGTCGGCGTACTGGCTGTCCTTGGCCGTTTCCACCTTGAACGGCGTGTAGCCGCGCGCGCCGCCGCTGCCGGGGGTGTGGTACTTCAGCTTGGCTTCGGTAGGCAGCGCGAAGAAGCGCTGGAACGCGTCGTAGGAGCCGTCGATCAGCTCGCGGGCGATGCCGTGGCCGCTGATGCAGCAGAAGCCGAATTCGCGATACACCGCACCCAGTTTGGCGACGAAGGCGTCGCGGTCGCTGTCGTAGCGGCGGATATCCAGGGTGGGAACACGATGCATGGCTGTAGTCCGGTTGGAGCGGCGGTTCACCACCGCGGGGCAAGGCACGTCGGGCCTTTCCCTGGCGACCCGCTACAACTACAGGTTCACGAACGTTCGGCCACGGATTTTACAATCCCCGCCAGCTTTTCTGCCAACGACTGCACCTCGTCGGCGTCGGCGCCCTCGATGGTGACGCGCACCAGCGGCTCGGTACCCGACGCACGCAGGACCACCCGGCCGCGACCGCGCAGAACGTCTTCCACCTCGGTCTGCGCCTGGCGCACTTCGGCGCTGTCGAGGGATTCGCGGGCACCGTTGGCGCGCACGTTCAGCATCACCTGCGGCAGCTTTTTCAGCCCCTGGCGGGCGCCCGCCAGGTCCTGGCCGGTTTCACCCAGCGCTTCCAGCACGGCCAAGGCCGAGACGATGCCGTCGCCCGTGGTGGCGCGATCCAGGCACAGGATGTGACCGGAGGTTTCGCCGCCGAGCATGCCCTTGTGCTGCTTCAGCTGCTGCATTACGTAGCGGTCGCCCACATTGGCGCGGATCAGCGGTACATCGATGTCCGCCAGCGCCAGCTCCAGCCCGTAGTTGCTCATCAACGTGCCCACCACCGGGCCGCGCAGCAGGCCGCGCCGATGCAGGCTGTGGGCCAGCACATAGAGGATGTCGTCGCCGTCGGCCAGCGCGCCGTGGCGGTCGACCAGCACCACGCGATCGCCATCGCCATCGAAGCCGATGCCGATGTCGGCGTGGCGCTCAAGCACCGCCTGCTGCAGCGCCTGCGGGTGGGTGCTGCCCACGGCGTGGTTGATGTTGAAGCCGTCGGGCTTGTCGCCGATGGACACCACTTCGGCGCCCAGCTCGGCAAAAACGCGCGGCGCCACCTGGTACGTCGCGCCATGGGCGCAATCGAGCACCAGCTTCAGCCCGCGCAGGCTGAAATCCTCCGGCACGGTGGCCTTGCAGAATTCGGTGTAGCGCGCCACCACGTCGGTGAGCCGGCTGGCCTTGCCCAGTTTCTCCGACGCCACGGTGACAAAGTCGGCATCCACTTCCTGCTCGATCGCCAGCTCCACCTCGTCGGACAGCTTCTCGCCGTCGGCGGAGAAGAACTTGATGCCGTTGTCGTGGTGCGGGTTGTGCGAGGCGCTGATCACGATGCCGGCGCTGGCGCGCATC
>DATJCF010000047.1:0-2018 GCA_035514935.1 Rhodanobacter sp.
CAATCTCGCTCTCGAACATCTCGATCGCGGTTTGCGCCACTTGTCCCGTGTCGTAGTACGCATACGCACCCACGCCCAGCGCGCCGATCACCGGCAGCCAGCGCGAGAGGCCCTTGTTCAAGGTGCGCTGGGTGATCTTGATGCCCACCTGGCGCGCCACCCGCTGCGCCACGCTGTGCGACATGCGGCGGAATATGAGGCGGTCACCCATGCGCACCACCAGGTCGCGGAACGCCTGCGCCGCGGTGTGGCGGAACAGGCACCACAACATCTGCTCGCGTCCCAGCGTGGCGTGCCGGCCGTAGGCGGCAGCGATGTCGCTGACCATCTGGCCCTGAATTTTCCAGATCGCCACCAGCTCCGGCAGCAAGGTCAGCCAGCCCAGCGGGCCGGGCGGCAAGGCCAGCGAACCGGCCGCCAGTGCCGCGCGCTGGGCAGCGCGCGTGGCGAGCTTGCGCGCCTCGCTGTCGGGATCCTCGCTGTTGCCGATCCGGCTCGCCGGTACCTGGCTGACGAAGTCCAGCACGGCCTGCGCGATGCGGCCGTGGTCGGTGGGCATGAGGGTGGCGGGAATGTTTTCGCTGCGACTCGGCATGCGGACTCCGTGGCGGGGTGCCGGTGGGCACGCTCGTTCACCAGTGTAGGCACGCGACGTGAAGCGCGGGTGGGGCGGCTTGCCCTTGTGCCACAGAAAGGCGGGGCACATGCCTTTCGGCACGGGCAGCATTTGCCGCTTGATAGATATGTTATAACATAACAAAAGACATCCCCGCCCACTGGAATCCCCGATGAAACCTTCCCTGCTCGCCGCGAGCCTTGCCGTCGCGCTAGCCGTGCCGTCCACCTGTGTCCTTGCGGCCGATGCGCCTGCGGCAACGGCGCTGCCACAGGAGAGCGATGCGCAGAATCTCAGCGTCATCGACGTGTCGGCCGCGCTGGACCAGGCGCGCAACGCGCTGTCGCCCGACACCGGCAGCAGCCAGTACGTGATCGATCACAAGGCGATCGCACAATTGCCGCTGGGCGCATCCACGCCCATGAACCAGGTGCTGCTGCAGGCACCCGGCGTGGTGCAGGATTCGTATGGCGGCCTGCATGTGCGCGGCGATCACGCCAACCTGCAATACCGCATCAACGGCGTGATCATTCCCGAGTCGATCTCCGGCTTCGGCCAGACCCTGGACACGCGCACGATCCAGACCGTGAAGCTGCTCGATGGCGCATTGCCGGCGCAGTACGGCCTGCGCACGGCGGCGGTGGTCGACATCACCACCCGCAGCGGCCATGACCTGGGTACCGGCGGCAGCGTGGGCATCACCGGCGGCTCGTTCGGCACGCTCAATCCGAATGCCTCGATCTGGGGCAACGCCGATCGCTGGAGATGGTTTTTCACCGGCAACTACATGGAAAACGATGCCGGCATCGAAAACCCCACCGCCAGCCGCAAGCCCATCCACGACCACACCAACCAGGCCCGCGGCTTTGGCGACATCAGCTACCTGATCAACGACAGCACCCGCCTCAGCTTCCTGTTCGGCGTCAGCAACAACCGCTTCGAGATCCCCAACAACCCGAACCAGCAACCCGAGTTCGGCTACCTCGGCACAGTGGATTTCAATTCGGCAGATCTGAACGAACGCCAGCGCGAGAACACCCGTTTCGGCGTGCTGGCCCTGCAGGGAAAACTGGGCGCGACGAACTACCAGGTGTCGCTGGGCCAGCGCTACACCAGCGTGGCCTACAGTCCCGACCGGATCGGCGAGCTGATGTTCAACGGCGTCGCCTCCGACGTCGGCCGCAGCAATCGCGCCAGCACGCTGCAGGCGGATTTCGCCATGCCGATGGGCAGTAGCCACACCTTGCGCTACGGCGTCTACGGCAGCTTCGAGCGCGCCGCCAGCGGCAACGATGCGTGGGTGTTTCCCGCCGATGCCGACGGCAACCAGGCCAGCACCACGCCGCTCAACATCCTCGACAACAGCCGTCTCATCGCCAAAACCTGGTCCGCCTACGTGCAG
>DATJCF010000048.1:0-2323 GCA_035514935.1 Rhodanobacter sp.
GGTGGCGCTGGTGTTCGGCAACGAACGCACCGGCCTGGAAAACGAGGAGCTGGCGCATTGCCACGCCATGGTGCGCATCCCCAGCGTGGATGATTTCAGCTCGCTCAACCTGTCGCAGGCGGTGCAGGTAATGGCGTGCGAACTGCGCGTCGCCATGCTGCAGGACACGCCGGTGCCAGCGCCGCCCGTGCATGACGAACCGCCGGCCGACGCGACCCAGATGGAACAGTTCTACGCGCACCTGGCGCAGATGCTGGACGACATCGATTTCCACAAGGGCCGCACGCCGACCACAATCATGTTGCGGCTGCGCAAGTTGTTCCAGCGCGCGCAGATGGATGAGCGCGAGCTGCGGATGCTGCACGGGATATTGGCGGATGCGCAGCGGATGGCGGGGCTGGCTGGGGTGAAGAAGGGCTGAGAGCGCCCCCTTCCGCCCTTCGGGCACCTTCCCCCGCAAGCGGGGGAAGGAACAGCTGGTTCGCCCCGAGCTTCCCAAACTTCCTTCCCCGCTTCGCGGGGGAAGGTGCCCGACAGGGCGGAAGGGGGCGCTCTCAGCCCTTCTTCACCCCAGCCAACCCCGCCATCCGCTGCGCATCCGCCAATATCCCGTGCAGCATCCGCAGCTCGCGCTCATCCATCTGCGCGCGCTGAAACAGTTTGCGCAAGCGCAGCATGATCGTGGTGGGCGTGCGGCCCTTGTGGAAATCGATGTCGTCCAGCATCTGCGCCAGGTGCTCGTAGAACTGTTCCATCTGGGTCGCGTCGGCCGGCGGTTCGTCATGCACGGGCGGCGCTGGCGCCGGCGTATCCTGCAGCATGGCGACGCGCAGTTCGTACGCCATTACCTGCACCGCCTGCGACAGGTTGAGCGAGCTGAAATCATCCACGCTGGGGATGCGCACCATGGCGTGGCAATGCGCCAGCTCCTCGTTTTCCAGGCCGGTGCGTTCGTTGCCGAACACCAGCGCCACCTGTTCGCCGCGTGCGGCGGCGGCCAGCGCCTGCGCGGCGGCCTCGCGCGGCGAGATTTCCGGCAGGTTCACCCCGCGCCTTCGCGCGGACAAACCCAATGCCAGGTTGCTGCCGGCCAGGCCATCGACCAAGGTGCGATGGATGCCAGCCGCATCCAATACCGCGTCGGCGCCCGCGGCCAGCGCGGTCGCGTCCGGGTCGGGAAAACGCGCGGGCAGGACCAGATCCAGCCGCTCGAAACCCATCGTGCGGATCGCCCGCGCAGCACTGCCGATATTGCCCGGGTGCGAGGTGCGCACGAGCACGAAGCGCAGGCGGGCGGCGAGGTCGAGGGTATCGGTCATGGGATGTGGGCGACGAAAGAAAGCCTGCAAGCATAGTGCGAAGCCCGACGCGGCACGAATGCGGGGGCCGCCGCCAGCCTCCCGCCTTCGATGCACCACACGCCCCTGCCAGCCGCCGCCCGATCGCGCCTCTGCTAGAATGCGCGGTCGCAACCCCGCTCTCTTCCAAAGTCGAAACCCCATGGCCCGACCCCACGTCACGATCGCGGCGCGCGCCGCGCGTTCCGCAGGCAACATCATCCTGCGCTACATGAACCGCATCGACGGCCTCAACGTCGTCGAGAAGCAGCAGCTGGATTTCGTCTCCGAAGTCGACAAGCTGGCCGAGGCGGAGATCATCAAGGAACTGCGTCGCGCCTACCCCGACCACGCGATCCTGGCCGAGGAGAGCGGCGCCATCGGCAAGGGTCCGCTGACCTGGGTGATCGACCCGCTGGACGGCACCCACAACTACCTGCGCGGCATCCCGCACTTCAGCGTGTCCATCGCGCTGCTGGAAAAGGGGGTGCCGATCCACGCCGTGGTGTTCGACCCGCTGCGCGACGAGCTGTACACCGCCAGCAAGGGCGACGGCGCCTACCTCAACGACCGCCGCATGCGCGTGGGCAAGCGCGAGAACCTGGGCGGCGCGATGGTCGCCACCGGCTTCCCGTACCGCCAGCGCCAGCATCTGGTGCCGCAACTGGACATGACCCGCGCCATCCTGGGCCAGGCCGAGGACATCCGCCGCTCCGGCTCGGCCGCGCTGGATCTGGCCTACGTCGCCGCCGGCCGCTACGACGGCTTTTTCGAGATCGGCCTGAAACCCTGGGACATGGCCGCCGGCGTGCTGCTGGTACACGAGGCGGGCGGACGCTACTGCGATTTCGCCGGCCGTGACGGCATCCCCGCCAGCGGCAACATCATCGCCGGCAACCTGCACGTGGCCAAGGCGATGGTGGACGCGATCGGCGCCCAGGCCACGCCGGAACTGCTCAAGGCTTGAGCCACGTTTCATCGACACA
>DATJCF010000049.1:0-32703 GCA_035514935.1 Rhodanobacter sp.
TTACGAGCTGGACTACGAGACCAGCGTGCCGAAGAAGGGCGCGCACTTCCTCGAAGGCCTGCGTGACCTGCAGAAGCGCCACAAGGAAATCGGCGACGTCGACGGCCTGGGCCTGGCCCTGCGCGCCGAGATCTGCACCGACGACGGCTTCACCCCGAACAAGGCGTTGCTGGACCGCATGGTCGACATCGGCCTGGCCGGCGACCTCGAGCACAACGGCAGGAAAATCGGCCTCGTGCTCGACGTGGGCGGCTGGTACAAGAACGTGATCACGTTCGCGCCGTCGCTGGAGATCACGCATGAGGAGATCGACCTGGCGATCAGCTTGCTGGACCAGTTGCTGACTAAGGCGAAGAAGGGCTGACGCCTTCTGTGTGGATCGAAGGCCCGGCAGGCGACTGCCGGGCCTCTTCACGCCCGCGACTTTCTCCCTCTGCCCGTCATGCCTGCGAAGGCAGGCATCGCACTCCAGCCCTCGCGTCTGCAGCAACCCCGACACACACCAGCAGCGCACGTACCTGTAGGAGCGCACCCTGTGCGCGATGCTCTTGTTGCATCCAAAGCGAAGAGCGGTCGATCGCCTTCGGCGACCGAGTCACTTTCTCCTTGCGTGCTCAAAGAGAAAGTAACCAAAGAGAAAGAGCAACCCGCTTGACGCTTGCCGCCCATCCATGGGCGGTAAGTCCGTGAGCCGGGGCCGGGCTTTTCGACAGGGCATCCTGCCCTGGCGAAAAGGCATCGACATCCCTGTCGATGCCCGCTGCGCGGCCTGTCGTCCCCGCCTCGCCGCCGCACAGGGGCCCCGGTAGAGCAGCGAGCCATCCTGGCCCGCGCTCTTAGAAAAAGCCGGAGCAAAAGCCACAGCACCGCGCGCGGATTGTCATGTTCCTTCACGAGGCAAGAGTTGCAGAGCCAATTGTTGATCGACCGTTTGCGACCCAAAGCGGTTATTGCTTTGGAGCCGCAAAGCGCCCCTGGGGGTCCATGCCCGATTGGCCATGGGGCGGCGTTGCTCGGCCTCTTGCAATTGCCTTGGAACGCGAATATGATGACCGTCATATGAAACGCGCCCCTACCCGTTCCAAGGAAGCCACCCACGAGCGCATCGTCGACGTGGCGGCACGCGCTATCCGCGGTAGCGGCTACCACGGCACCGGCGTCGCCGACATCATGAAGGCCGCCGGCCTGACCCATGGCGGTTTTTATGCCCACTTCCCCACGCGCGAAGCCTTGCTCGCGGAGGCAGCTGACCGCGCAGGCTTCGAGAGCGTGCAGTCGCTGCAGCGTCAGGCCGCGGGTTCATCGGGGCCGCAGGCGTTGCAGGCAATGATCCAGGCGTATCTGTCCAAAGAACACATGGAAGGCGTGGAGACAGGCTGCCATGTCGCCGCGCTCGGTTCCGAGATGCCGCGGCAAGGGCCCGAAGTGCGGCACGCGGCGACTCGCAGACTCAAGGAAACGATCGATCTGATCGCCCGGCAGTTCCCGGACTGGGGTCAGCCAGCCGCGCACGAACGCGCGCTCGTCACGCTGGCGACGATGGTCGGCACCATCGTGTTGGCACGCGCGGTTGACGATCCAAAGTTGTCCGACGCGCTGCGCGAAGCGGCACTCAAACACCTCGATCCGATTTCCCACTAACGCGGTGGTGTCACCGCGTTTTCCTTTACCCAGCCATATGATGATCGTCATATCAATACACACTTACGCGCACCACAAAGGCACAGTCATGAACTCCAGGAAGAAGGTTGCTCTGGTCACCGGCGCGTCGTCGGGCATCGGCGAAGCAATCGCGCAACGCCTTTTCAGCGCCGGCTACAAGGTGTACGGCACCAGCCGACGCGGTGGCGTATCGAAGAACGCGTTCGCGATGTTGCCGCTGGATGTCACCAGCGACACGTCCGTCGCCGCCGCCGTCAGCGAGCTGATCCGCCTGGAGGGCCGCATCGACTTGCTCGTCAATAACGCCGGCTTTGGCACGGCCGCTGCTGGCGCCGAAGAAAGCTCGATCGAGCAGGCCCGGGCCATCTTCGAAACCAACTTCTTCGGTGTGGCACGCATGATCAAGGCGGTCGTGCCGCACATGCGCCGGCAAGGCAGCGGCCGGATCATCAACATCAGCTCCGTGCTCGGCTTCCTGCCAATGCCCTATGGCGCGCTGTACTCCGCAAGCAAGCACGCGGTCGAGGGCTACTCCGAATCGCTCGACCACGAACTGCGTACGCATGGCATCCGCGTGTCGACGATCGAGCCCGCTTACACGCGCACGCAGTTCGAGACCAACGCGATCGCGGCGGATACCCCGATGGCCGAATACGAGAAGGCGCGTGCGCATGTCGACGCAGTGACCAGGGAGTTGTTCACCAAGGCTGACGATCCCTCGGTCGTGGCCGAGGCGGTGCTGCAGGCGGCCAGCGCCGAGCGTCCGAAGCTGCGCTACACGGCCGGTAGGCAAGCCAAGGTCCTGAGCCTGCTGCGTGCATTCGCTCCGGCATCGGCGATCGATGCCGGCATCCGCAAGAACCTCCGCCTGCACTTGCTGCCGACGGAGTAACGGCCATGTCCCAGGGCAGCTCGCTGACACCCGTATCGACCGTCCCTCGCGGTCGCGCGATTTTAATTGCCATCGTCGCCATCTCGGCAGTAACGCTCGGCGCCTGCACCGCCAAATCCGCAGCGGACCCACGCGCCGCGCCACCGTTGGTGCGCACCACGCTTGTGCACGACACCGGCGCCGCCTCGCGCGCGTTCACCGGTGTGGTCGCCGCACGGGTCCAGAGCGACCTGGGCTTCCGTGTCTCCGGCAAGGTGCTGGAACGGTTAGTGGATGCCGGACAAACAGTCCGACGTGGCCAGCCGCTCATGCGGATCGACCCGGTCGATCTCAGGCTCGCGGTGAATGCGGAGCAGCAAGCCGCCGCCGCTGCCCGAGCGCAAGCGAAGCAGACGGCGCAAGAAGAAGCCCGTTTCCGCACCTTGCTCGGAACCGGTGCCGTTTCAGTTTCGGCCTACGATCAAGCCAAGGCCGCGGCAGACGCCGCCAAGGCGCAACTCAGTGCGGCCGAGGCCCAGGCCGAGGTCGCGCGCAACGCAAGCCGTTACGCGGAACTGGTAGCCGATGGCGATGGCGTCGTCATGGAAACGCTGGCCGAACCCGGCCAGGTCGTCAGTGCCGGACAAGTCGTGGTGCGTGTGGCGCACGCCGGGCCCCGCGAAGCCCTGATCCAGCTGCCGGAAACCCTGCGCCCTGCGGTCGGATCCACCGGGCAAGCCACGCTCTTCGGCAAGGACAACGTCGTGGTTCCGACCCGACTCCGGCAGCTATCGGATGCCGCCGATCCGCTGACCCGCACCTTCGAGGCGCGATACGTACTCGACGGCGACCTGGCCAACGCACCGTTGGGCGCCACGGTCACCATCCGGATCGCGGATGGACGTGCTGGCGAGCACGACGGCTTGCAGGTACCGGTCGGCGCCCTGGTTGACGCGGGTAAGGGGCTGGGCGTGTGGGTTGTCAATGGCAACCCAGCGAAGGTGACGTGGCGGCCGGTCACGATCGTGCGCATGAACGATGAAAACGCACGCGTCACCGGCCGGCTCAGGCAAGGCGAACGCATCGTCGCGCTTGGCGCCCATCTGCTGCGCGAAGGCGAGCAGGTCCGAACCGTGAGCCGGTCCGTCGCCACCACCGCAGGAGCCGGGCCGTGAGCGCGAGCCGTTTCAACTTGTCGGCACTAGCTGTACGCGAGCGTTCCATCACGCTGTTCCTGATCTTCCTGATCTCCGCCGCCGGCATCCTCGCGTTCTTCCAGCTCGGACGCGCGGAAGACCCTCCGTTCACGATCAAGCAGATGACGGTCGTCACCGTTTGGCCAGGCGCGACGGCCCAGGAGATGCAGGATCAGGTCGCTGATCCGCTGGAAAAGCGTCTGCAGGAGCTGCGGTGGTACGACCGCACGGAAACCTACACGCGCCCCGGCCTCGCTTTCACCATGCTCTCCCTGCGTGACAGCACGCCGCCTTCGGAGGTCCAGAAGGAGTTCTACCAGGCCCGCAAGAAGCTCGGCGACGAGGCTAGGAGCTTACCCGCCGGCGTCATCGGCCCCATGCTCAACGACGAGTACTCGGATGTGACGTTTGCGCTCTTTGCCCTCAAGGCCAACGGCGAGCCGAAGCGTCTGCTGGTACGCGACGCAGAATCGCTGCGCCAGCAGTTGCTGCACGTTCCGGGGGTGAAGAAAGTCAACATCATCGGGGAACAGCCCGAACGCATCTTCGTCTCCTTCTCCCACGACCGCCTGGCGACACTGGGCGTGGCACCGCAGGACATTTTCGCCGCGCTCAACAGCCAGAACGTACTGACACCCGCTGGCTCTATCGAGACCAAGGGGCCGCAGGTCTTCGTTCGCCTCGATGGCTCGTTCGACAACCTGGACAAGATCCGACAAACCCCGATCGTCGCGCAGGGTCGGACGCTGAAACTGTCGGACGTGGCGACCGTCGAGCGTGGCTATGAAGACCCGGCCACCTTCCTGGTTCGCAATAACGGTGAACCGGCGCTGCTGCTTGGCATCGTCATGCGCGATGACTGGAACGGACTCGACCTGGGCAAGGCACTTGAAGCAGAGGTCACCAGGATCAACGCGGATCTGCCTCTGGGCATGGCGCTGACCAAGGTGACCGATCAGGCCGTGAACATCAGTTCAGCGGTAGACGAGTTCATGGTCAAGTTCTTCGTCGCATTGCTCGTCGTGATGGTTGTGTGCTTCCTCAGCATGGGCTGGCGCGTCGGCATCGTGGTCGCAGCGGCCGTGCCGCTGACGCTGGCTGCCGTGTTCGTCATCATGGCTGCCACCGGCAAGAACTTCGACCGCATCACCCTGGGATCGCTGATCCTGGCGCTGGGCCTGCTGGTCGACGACGCCATCATTGCCATCGAAATGATGGTGGTGAAGATGGAGGAAGGCTATGACCGCATTGCTGCATCTGCCTACGCCTGGAGCCACACGGCGGCCCCGATGCTTGCCGGCACGCTGGTCACGGCCATTGGCTTCATGCCCAACGGATTCGCCCGCTCCACGGCAGGCGAGTACACCAGCAACATGTTCTGGATCGTCGGCATCGCTCTGATCGCTTCCTGGGTCGTGGCGGTGGCGTTCACTCCCTACCTGGGCGTGAAGCTGCTGCCTGACATCAAGAAGGTCGAAGGCGGGCATGAGGCGATCTACAACACCCCCCACTACAACCGCTTCCGCCAGGTGCTGGGGCGTGTCATCGCGCGCAAATGGCTGGTTGCCGGCGCCGTGATCGGCACGTTCGTGCTGGCCATCCTCGGCATGGGGCTGGTCAAGAAGCAGTTCTTCCCGACTTCGGACCGGCCAGAGGTACTTGTCGAGGTGCAGATGCCGTACGGCACCTCGATTGAGCAAACCAGTGCCGCAACAGCGAAGGTCGAAGCCTGGCTGGCAAAGCAGAAGGAAGCCAGGATCGTGACCTCCTACATCGGTCAGGGCGCGCCACGCTTCTTCCTGGCCATGGCGCCTGAGATGCCCGATCCGTCGTTCGCCAAAATCGTGGTGCTCGCGGGCAATGACAAGGAGCGGGAAACCCTCAAGTTCAGGCTGCGCCAGGCGGTGGCCGACGGGTTGGCGTCCGAAGCGCAGGTACGAGTCACCCAGATCGTGTTTGGCCCTCCCTCGCCATTTCCTGTTGCCTATCGCGTCATGGGGCCGGACCCGGACAAGCTGCGCACGATTGCACATGAAGTCGAGAGTGTCATGCGCGCCAATCCGATGATGCGCACCGTCAACACGGATTGGGGCCCGCGTGTACCCGCCTTGCACTTCACGCTCAACCAGGACCGCTTGCAGGCCGTGGGGCTGACCTCCAACTCTGTGGCACTGCAACTGCAATTCCTGCTGAGCGGGGTGCCGCTCACGGAGGTGCGCGAGGACATTCGCTCGGTGCAGGTGATGGGCCGCGCAGCGGGCAACATTCGCCTTGATCCCGAGAAGATCTCCGGCTTTACGCTGGTCGGATCGGCAGGACAACGCGTTCCGCTGTCTCAAGTGGGAACAGTCGATGTGCGCATGGAAGACCCCATCCTGCGTCGCCGCGACCGCACGCCGACCATGACGGTACGCGGCGACATCGCCGAAGGGCTGCAACCTCCGGACGTTTCCACCGCCGTCCTGAAGCAGCTGCAGCCGATCATCGAGAAGCTTCCCTCGGGCTACCGGATCGAACAGGCCGGCTCGATCGAAGAAGCCAGCAAGGCCACGACGGCAATGCTGCCGCTGTTCCCGATCATGATCGCGCTAACGCTGCTCATCATCATTCTGCAAGTTCGTTCGATCGCGGCGATGGTCATGGTGTTTGCCACCAGTCCGCTCGGCTTGATCGGCGTGGTGCCGACCTTGCTGATTTTCCAGCAGCCGTTCGGCATCAACGCGCTGGTCGGCCTGATCGCGCTGTCGGGAATCCTGATGCGAAACACACTGATCTTGATCGGCCAGATCCATCACAACGAACAGGAAGGCCTGAGCCCGTTCAATGCGGTCGTGGAGGCGACGGTGCAACGCGCCCGGCCGGTGATCCTGACCGCATTGGCGGCAATCCTGGCCTTCATCCCGCTAACTCACTCGGTGTTCTGGGGAACGCTCGCCTACACACTGATCGGCGGCACGTTTGCAGGAACGATCCTGACCTTGGTGTTCCTGCCGGCGATGTACGCCATCTGGTTCAAGATCGCGCGCCCTCTGGACAGTAGCCGCGACACGTCGCCCGGCCAGCCAAATGCCCAGCCAGCATGATCAAACAACATCGCCAAATGGGCCTTCGGGAGACCCTTCATTGCAAGAGGAGAATTAGCATGAGCCTCGTCCAGTCGGCCAACGCAGTCTTGGGCGACGTTCGCGTCGATGCCGAGGCTCAAGTCACCGCACGTCTCGAGTGCGTATCGCTACACATTGCGCGTCAGGCCTAACCCAACTCTCTCTTTCCATAACTGGGAGCCCATCACCATGAATGACGTCATCATCATCGGCGGCAGCTTTGCCGGCCTCGCCGCCGCCCTGCAACTCGGCCGTGCCCGCCGCAAGGTCGTCGTTCTCGATACCGGCCTGCCGCGCAATCGCTTCGCGGGCCACTCGCATGGTTTGCTCGGCCACGATCACAGGCCGCCGCTGGATATCCTGGCCGAGGCACGACAGCAGCTGGCGCGCTATCCCACGATCAGGCTGGTCAATGCCCGGGCCGAGAACATCTCCGGCGCCATCGACGATTTCACCGTACTCACGGCCGACGGCGAAAGCCTTGGGGCGCGCCGCCTGATCCTTAGCTATGGCGTCGTCGACCAGATGCCTGATGTTCCGGGCTTTGCCGAAGGCTGGGGCACGTCCATCGTGCCCTGCCCCTATTGCGACGGCTTTGAAGTTGCCGACCGGCATTGGGGCCTCGTCTGGTCTGGCCCGCAGTCGCACAATTCAGTCAGGCTGTTCCACGATTGGACCGATAGGCTGACGCTCTTCACCGATGGTCACGACATCCCGCCCGATATCCGGGCCGATCTGGCGCGCCGCCACATTCCTGTCGTTGATGGCCGGATCACCGAGATTGCGCATCGCGGGGGCCATGCCGCCACCGTCAATCTCGATACCGGCCCCAATGTCGCGGTCGACATCCTGTTCGCGCATCCGCGCAACAAGCCTTCTGCAAGCCTGCATGAATCACTGAGCCTCGCCACAGTCGATACGCCACTCGGCATCGTCCTAAAGGTCGACGAGCGCCGCGAAACCAGCGAGCCCGGCATCTACGCC
Source organism: Rhodanobacter sp. (assembly GCA_035514935.1). Lineage (GTDB taxonomy): Bacteria > Pseudomonadota > Gammaproteobacteria > Xanthomonadales > Rhodanobacteraceae > Rhodanobacter. Next base: position 7,818 of record DATJCF010000049.1, read on the forward strand.
GCCGGCGACCTCACCAACCCCCTCATTCCCTCTGTCACCACGGCATCGTGGCAAGGTGCGATGGCGGGTATCTTCGCTCAGCAGTCGATGCTGGTTTGAGACGACAGCACTACCAAGGCGCCATCAGCGCGATTCGAGGTCGCAACGGCGATCACCGTCTTCATGAGGTGACTAAGACTGGAAGATGTCTGAAACGACTGTCCGCTTCTGGCCGACAGAAGACGTTCCCTTTGCCTGGCGCGCTGCTCTACCCGGGGCCCCGGCTCACGGACTTGCCGGGCAGGCGAGGGCATGAATGCCCGAGTTGAGGCAACGCAGGAGCAGTTGCCCAATGCCCGGCAAGCGCCAAGCGGGGTGCTCTTTCTCTTTGGTCACTTTCTCTTTGAGCACGCAAAGAGAAAGTGACTCGGTCGCCGAAAGCAATCGACCGCTCTTCGCTTTGGATGCAACAAGAGCAAGAGCATCGCGCGCAAGCGCGCTCCAAGGCATGCGTCGTCTGGCGCGACGGCTGAAGTGCGATGCCTGCCTTCGCAGGAATGACGAGCGAGCGAGATCGGGGCTTCCGGCTACGGCGCCCGCTTCAACGCCAGCACCGCATTCAACCCCCCGAACGCAAACGAATTGCTGAGCACCGCCCGCACTGGCATCTCGCGTGCCACGTTCGGCACATAGTCGAGGTCGCAGGCCGGGTCGACATGGTCGAGGTTTGCAGTGGGTGGCACCACGCCATCGCGCAGGGCGCCGATGGCGGCGACCAGTTCCAGGGCGCCGGAGGCGCCCAGGGCGTGGCCGTGCATGGACTTGGTGGAGGACACCGCGAGGCGGTTGGCGTGTTCGCCGAAGGCGAGGTGGATGGCCCTTGTTTCGGTGACGTCGTTGGCCGGGGTGCCGGTGCCGTGGGCGTTGATGTAGTCGACGTCTTCGGGGTTCAGTTCGGCGTCGATCAGGGCCTGACGCATCGCGGCGGCGGCGCCGTCGGCGCTGGGCATCACGATGTCGGTGGCGTCGGCGGTCATGCCGCAGCCGGCCAGTTCGGTGAGGATGGTGGCGCCGCGGGCGCGGGCGTGTTCCAGCGATTCGAGCACGAAGATGGCGGCGCCTTCGCCCAGCACCAGGCCGTGGCGGTTGACGCTGAAGGGGCGGCAGGTGTCGTCGGCCAGTACGCGCATGGCTTCCCATGCGCGCAGCGCGCCATAGGTGAGGCAGGCTTCGGTGCCGCCGGTGACGGCGGCGTCGGCCAGGCCGTAGCGGATCTGCTGCACGGCCTGGATGATCGCGTGGTTGGCCGAGGCGCAGGCGCTGGCCACCGCGTAGGTGGGGCCGCGCAGGCCGTGGGCGATGCTGATGTGGCTGGCGGAGGCGTTGGTCATCAGGCGCACGATGGTGAGCGGGTGCGCGCGCGGGGCGTTGTCGGCGTAGAGGCGGCGGCTTTGTTCGTCCTGGGTGGTTTCGCCGCCGACGCCGGTGCCCACGATCACCGCGGTGCGCAGGCCCAGCCCGTCGCGGCTGAAGTCCACGCCGGATTGCGCCACTGCTTCGCGCGCCGCGTGCAGAGCGAATTCGGAGGTGCGGTCGAGCAGCGGCAGGACGCGTTCGTCGATGTTGGCGGCGGGATCGAAATCCGCCGACACCTGCGCGGCGATTTTCACGCGCAGGCGCGCGGCGTCCGGGTGGCGCAGCGGACCGATCGCGCTGCGGCCTTCGCGCAGGCCTTGCCACAGCGCCGCGGCGCCCACGCCCAGCGGGCTGATTGCGCCCATGCCGGTGATCACCACGCGCCGCGTCGACACGGTGGGCATCACTTGCTCCCTTCGCCGGCGGCGGTCTTGTCGTCCAGCGCTTTCTGCACCGCATCGGCCAGGCTTTGGGCGGTGTCGGTGTCGAAGTTGGCGCCTTGCTGGTCGGGGAAGGTGATGTCGAAGTGCTCCTCGATGTCGAAGATCATCTCGATCGCCTCCAGTGAGGCGACGCCCAGATCCTTCAGGGTGGACTCGGGGCGGATGGTCGCCAGGTCGACCTTGGCCTGGCTGGCGATGATCTCGAACACTTGCTGCTGGATCGTTGCGGTCATGACGATGTCCTCGGTGGCAGGCAGCGATGGAAGGCTCGCGCAAGGTGCCCCGCGCAAACTGCTACGGCACAGTCTAGGTATCCGAGCTTACGCATGCCTTTCATCGCACAACTGGAGCCGGATGCGCTGCTGGCGGCGTTCATGCGGGAACCGCCGGATGGTTTCGCGGCGGATCAATCGCCGCAGGGCATGCCGGCCTTCGTGGCGCCGTTCGACCTGCTGACCACCGCCGACGACGCGCTGCGCCGCCGCGTGGAGAGACTGCCGTTGTACCGCCACTGGCGCCGGCTGCTGCGCTGGCGCACCCGCTTTGCCGGCACCACCGTGAGCGAGTACGCGCCGCTGCCGTCACAGGTGCCGCCGGCGCTGCTGGCGCGTGAGTTGAAGACCGCCTTCGGGCGCCAGTGCCGCCTGCTGGTGGTGAAAGACATCGCGCAGGATTCGCCCCTGCTGGGCGCGGCCGACAATGCATATGCGCGCGCCTTCGCCAGCGCCTGCGAGGCCGAGGGCTTCGTGCTGCTGGAGGGTCAGGCGCTGGCCTGGGTGCCGATCGACTTCGCCTCGCAGGACGACTACCTGGCGCGGCTGTCGTCGGGTCGGCGGAAGAATATCCGGCGCAAGCTGCGCTCGCGGGCGGAGCTTGAGATCGAGGCGATCCCGACCGGCGACGCGCGCTTTTTCGACGAGCCCACGCTGGCCGCTTTCCACACGCTGTTCGACAACGTGTACGCGCAAAGCGACGTCCATTTCGATCGCCCCGGCGCCGGCTTCTTCCGCGACATCCTGCGGGATGCCGGCAGCGCCGGCGTGGTGTTCGTGTACCGGCACCAGGGGCGGATGATCGGCTGGAACCTCTGCTACGAATACGGCAACAAGCTGGTCGACAAGTATGTCGGTTTTGCCTACCCGCAGGCGCGCGAGCACAACCTGTATTTCGTCAGCTGGATGCACAACCTCGACTACGCGCGAGCGCGCGGACTGAGCCATTACGTCGCCGGCTGGACCGACCCCGAGGTGAAGGCTTTCCTCGGTGCCCACATGACCTTCACCCGCCACGCGGTGTATGCGCGCCATCCCTTGCTGCGCGCGCTGCTGCGCCGGCTGGGCAACCATTTCGAAAGCGACCGCCGCTGGCAGGACGCGAACGGGGCCGCCGATGCGTGAGCTCGCCCATCGCCCCGTCGTGCTGGATATCGACCATTCCGTTGGGCCGTTGCCCGGCCGGCTGGTGCTGCCGCTGGAGCACTGGCAGGAGCCGATCCGTTTCGGTTGTTCGCTGGCGACCATGCGGCGTTTCGGTGTGATGCTGGACGAGCTGATGCCTGACGCGCATGGCACGGTGTTCACCGGCAGCGGCGATTTCCATCACCTGAGTTGGCCGCTGATCGCCCGGCTTCATACGCGCACGCCGTTCCAGGTGGTGGTGCTGGACAACCACCCGGACAACATGCGCTTTCCGTTCGGCGTGCATTGCGGGTCATGGGTGCGCAAGGTGGCGATGTTGCCCGGCGTGGCGCATGTGCATGTGCTGGGCATCACCTCCGGTGACATTGGCGCGGCGCATGCGTGGGAGAACTATCTGGCCCCGCTGCGCCACGGGAAGCTCACTTGCTGGAGCATCGGCGTGGATACCGGCTGGGCGCGGCGGTTCGGGTTGGCGCGGGCCTTTCGTGGTTTCGATACGCCCGAGGCGATGGTCGATGCGTTTGTCGAGGCGCAACGCGGCCAGCACCTGCCCAGCTATCTGTCGATCGACAAGGATGTGTTCGCGGCCGACGTGGCACGCACCAACTGGGACCAGGGCCGGCTGCAACTGCCGCATGCGCAGGCGCTGATCGGCAGCATGCATCGAGGGCTGGTCGGCAGCGATATCAACGGCGAGATCTCGCACTACCGCTACCGCAGCTGGTGGAAGCGCAGGCTGTCGGCGCTGGATGGGCAGCCTGCGGTCGATCCGGCTGAACTCGCCGGCTGGCAGGCGCAGCAGCATGCACTGAACCTGCAATTGCTGGCAGCGATTGCGGACCGCAACTGAAGTCAGCCCGACGCGGCTTCCAGTACGTCGCAGACGACTTTGAAATCGGCGTCCGTCATCCAGGGGCTGTTGCTGACGGTGAGGCTGCGTTCGGCAAAATCGCGCGCGTTCGGCACCGCCTGCGCCGGCACCATGTCGCCGAGGTTGGGGTAATCGGGCAGGGCGTGGATGAACAGCCGGCTGACGCCGTGGCCGGATGTCCACAACACATCGAGGGCGGCGTCGCGGCGTTGCCGGTCCGGCAGCAACAGCAGGAAAAACGGCCAGGTGCCATGCGCGCCGGGCGGATCATCCATCACGCGCACGCCCTTGATCCGGCGCAACCGGGTCAGGCGGCGGCGTGCCAGCGTGTCGAGTTGATGCAGGAACGCCGGCAACCGCATCGCCGCCCGCGCGCCCACGGCCTGTCGCCAGCGGCCTGCCTTGTGCAGCGGAATGGTCGGCGGGAAATCGTCACCCACCGCGGCAACCGGGTCGCCGCGGCGCAGCGCGCGGCGCAGCGGGTCGCCGTAGGCCCAGCGCAATCCGGCGGGCTGGTACAGCGCGGCGTAGCCGAGCAACTGGATCTGGCGTCGTGCTTCGCGACCCACATGTCGCGGCGCGATGCGCGCGGCGATGCTGGCGCAGCGGGCGCGCCATTCCGGGTCGCGCGCCAGCAGCAAGCCGCCCTCGTAGATCGACAAGCCCTTGCCGGCAGCGAGGCTGAAGAAGCCCAGGTCGCCGGCCAGGCCCACGCTGATGCCATCGCGACGGGCGCCGAGCGCCTGCGCGGCATCCTCGATCACGTACGCGCCGACGTTGTTGGCGACCGCCAGCGCATCGTCGACATCGGCGACGCGGCCGGCCAGATGGGTGGGGATGATCGCCAGCGTGCGTTCGTCGCAGCACTCGCGCAGTGCCGTCGGGTCCATGTCGTAATGACCATGGCGCAGATCGCACAGCTGCAATTCCAGCCCGGCCTGGCGCACCGCAATGGCGACCAGCGGGCAGGTGAAGGCGGGTACCACCACATGGGTGCGCCGTGGCTGTTCCTCGCGCAGCGCCGTCAACGCGATCACCAGCGCGGCGCTGCCCGAACACTCCAGTTGCAGCGGCGGGGTATCCAGTTGTGCCGCGATATCCGCCGCCAGCGTCGGCGCGCGCGCACGCAGGTCGGACCATTGCAGCGGCAGGCCGGCGGTGGGCGGCAGCTCGTGCTGGCGACGCGGCAGCATGGGGTGTCAGCCGGCGCTCGCGGCGGGCGGCGTTTCGCGGCTTTCGGCGAAGCCGAGGCAGACGATGCCGGCCACGATCGCGATGGCGCCGAGCAGGCGCGCGGCGTCCAGGTGCTCGCCGAACAACCAGATCGACAGCGCCATCACCGACACCACTTCCAGGTGCGAGGCGGCGAAGGCCGGGCCGATCGGCGCGTGTTTCAGCAATGCCATCCAGGTGAAAAACGCGCCGACGTAACCGATCAGTGCGCCGTAGATCCACGGCTGCCCGAACACGCGCAGCAGCCACGCCAGGCTGGCGGCCACCGGCAGCGCCTGCGTGCCGGCGTACTTGAAGCTGATCTGCGCCAGGGTGTCGAAACCCATCAGCAGCAGGAAGCCGAACAGGTAGAAGCGTTTCATCCGGCCAGCCCCACGATCGTCACGCCCAGCGTAACCAGCAGGATGCCGGCGACGCGCAGGCGGGTCAGCCGTTCGCCGAACAGGTAACGCCCCGCGATCATGATCGCCACGATATTGATCGACCCCAGCAGCACGCCTTCGGACAGCGGAATCAGCGACAGGAACGCGATCCACACCAGGAATTCGAAGACGTAGCAGGCCACGCCCAGCCAGAGCCACGGGCGCGCCGCCATGTAGGCCCATCGCGCCAGCCCATCGCCGGCGCGTTGATCACCGGCGGCCGCCTTGAACGACAGCTGGCCGCCGGTATCCAGCACGATGTTGAGCAGCCACAGGCCGCCGATCAGGGGAGAAAGGGAGGCCGCCGCCAGCATCGTCAGGCCTCGGCCAGGCGGGCGGGTGCGCTGGCGGCAATCGACCCGAAGAATGCGGCCGAGCGCTCGACCAGGGCGCGGCGCTGCTTGTCCACGGTGATCATGTGGTAGCTGTCGTCCAGCAGCAGCAGCTCGGTGGGTGCGCTTACGCGGCGCAGCACCAGTTCGGCATTCCACACGCTGGCCACGTCGTCCTCGCTGGCGTGGGCAACCAGGCAGGGCGAGGTCACCTGCGGCAAGCGCCGGCGCACGTCCGCTGCCAGTGCGTACATCTCGGCCAGCGAATACCAGGGGTTGCCGGGCAGGCCGGCGGCGGCGCTGTCACCACCGAGCATCGCGCTGCTGATCTGCGCGCGCAGGCGTTCGTCGCGGATGCCGTACGGCGGCTGCTCCATGAAGCTGCGATGGCGGCCGATGCCGACGGCCTTCAGCAGCGGCAGCAGGAACGACAACCGCGCCATGCGCGGAATGCTCCAGCCGTCGTAGCGGAAGGTGGCGCCGTAGACGCCCACGCCGGCGATCCGACCGGGCCGGTCCGCGGCCAGCTTGAGCGCCAGCAGGGCGCCCATCGACAGGCCGCCCACGAAGAGCTGGTCGACCTTGCCGAGCATGTCGTCGGCGGCCCGCTCGACGCTGGCGTACCAGTCGCGCCAGCCGGTGGCGAGCAGATCATCGACGTTGCCGCAGTGGCCGGCCAGCTGCATGCCGCAGACGGTGAAGCCGGCGCGGTTCAGGCCCTTGCCGAGCAGCCGCATTTCCATCGGCGTGCCGGTGAGGCCGTGGATCAGCAGCACGCCGCGGCGGCCACCTTCGAAGAAAAAATCAGTCGGCTGGATCACGCGATAAACCTTGCGAACAAACGGTGCCGTCGTGAAAACGGCGGTCGCTCCCGGGACTTTCGAGGGTGGCAGAACGCGGTTTCCTCAGCCTTTCGGCGCCACCGCCGGCGCGGCCGACGTCGGCGCGAAACGCACGATCACCCGCTGGCCGATGCGCAGGTTCTGCGGCTGGTCGAAGGTCAGCACGCATTCCACGGTGCGGGCGTTGGCGCGCACCTGCGGGTCGGTTTCCAGCGTGGCCTGGTCGTAGACCTCGCCCACCCGCAGCACATGGGCGCTCCAGTGCGCGTGGTCGCTGTCGCTGTTGATAGCCACGTCCGCACGCATGCCCGGGTGCACCACGCCGACAAAACTCTCGTTGAGTTCCGCGCGGACGATGCGCGGCTTCTGCGGCAACAGGGTGAACAGCGCCCCGGACGACGGCGACACGTGGGCACCGACCTGGGCCGACACGCGCACCACGTCGGCGTCCACCGGCGCCAGCAACTTCTGCTGCTTCAGCACGTAGCGGGCCGCCGCCAGTTTCTGGTCCGCCATCGCCACCGCGGCCTGCGCGGCTTGCCGTTCGGCGTCCAGTTGTGCCGCGGCTTCGCGGGCGTCGTCGGCACTCTGCCCGTCGCCGGCACCGGCGGCCGCGGCTGCAACCAGGCGCTGCGCACGCTGCTTCGCGGCGGCTTGCTTGATGCCCAGCAAGGTCACCTGCGCCTGCGCCTGTTCCTGCCCGGTCATCGCCGCATCGACCGCCAACGTGGCTGGCGCGTCATCGAGTTCGGCCAACAGCTGGCCGCGCCGGACATGGTCGCCCTCATGCACGGCCACCGTGACCAGGGTGCCTTCCTGCGCCATCGACAGATTCAGCAGGCCGCCCTCGATGTCGATCCTGCCGCGTGCCACGGCGGCGTAGGACGAGGTGGGCGCGCTGGCCGTGGCGGGCGTATCGGCTGCGCCGGAGCAGGCAACCAGGGCGACGCCCATCGGCAGCAGCAGGCAGCCCCGCCGAACCGACGTGGGCAACTGCCAGCGTCGGCGTGCGCGCGGCGGCATGTCGTGCCGCGTCGGGGCGGGCCGCTTCGTGGGGGACCGTTTCATGATGGCGCTCGCTTGCTGTCGATGACCGGCGCGGGGTTGCGCCGGTCGCTGAGGATGCGGCCGTCCTCCATCGCCAGCACGCGGTCGGCATGGACGACGAGGCGCGGATCGTGGCTGACGCACAGCACCGTGGTGCCGTGGGAATGGGCGATGCGATGCAGGATGTCGATGATGATCTGGCCGTTGGCGGCGTCGAGCGCACTGGTCGGCTCGTCGGCGAACAGCAGTTGCGGCTCCTTGGCCAGCGCGCGGGCGATCGCCACGCGCTGCTTCTCGCCACCGGACAGTTCGGACGGACGCAGGCGCATGCGCGGTGCCAGTCCCACTTCTTCCAGCGATTGTTGCGCGCGTTGACGTGCTGCATTGCGGCTGAGCCCCATGTGGTTCAACGGCAGCTCCACCTGCTCCAGCGCGCTCAGCGCGGGAAACAGGTTGAAGCCCTGGAACACGAAGCCGGTGTGCTCCAGGCGGAAGCGCTCCAGTGCACGCAGGTCGAGCTGGCCCAGCTCGCTGTCGAGTGCGCGCACGTGGCCACTGTCCACTTGCTGCAGGCCGCTGAGGATCGCCAGCAAGGTGCTCTTGCCGCAGCCGGATGGCCCCGAGATCAAGGTCAGTTCGGCTGCCTCGATGCTCAGCGAAAGACCATCCAGCACCTGCGTGCGTTGGCGGCCGGAGACAAAACCCTTGCTCACGGCGATGGCCTGCAGCGCGGGCGGCCGGGTGGGTTCGATGGCGCGGGAGAGAGGCATCGCGCTCATCGCAGCAAGGTGGCGGGATCGGCGCGGCGCAGGCTGCGCATGGCGGCCAGGCCCGATACGGCGGCGAGGCCCATCACCAGGGCAATGCATGCCAGCGCGGCGGGTGCGTTCAACACCACCGGTACATCCTGGCTGCGCGCCAGCAGCAACAGCACGATGCCCAGCACGCTGGCGCCGAGCAGGCCCAGGAAGCCGACCCAGAACGCCTGCTCCAGCACTACCTTGCGCAGCGCGCCCACGCCGACACCGAGCGCGTTGAGGGTGGCGTATTCGCGGATCGAGCCGTTGACCGCCGCGATCAGGGTCTGGCTGGTGATTGCCGCGCCGACCAGGAACACGATGCCCGCCAGGAACATCACGCCGGCACCGGCGCCGGTATCGAACAGCCAGTAGCGCACGGACCGTTGCGCAAAATCGCGCGCGCTCCAGGTCGTGTACGGGCCGAACGAAGTTGCGCCGCGCAGTCGCGCCGCCACGGCGTCGGCCTGGGCGGGATCGCGCAGGCTGGCGATCAGGTAGGTCGGGCCGTTGTCGGTCGTGTCGTTGTCGAGCCGCCGCGCGGTGTCCAGCGAGCACAGCACGTTGACGCCGCCGAGCGCGCGCAAGCCGCTGCTGACGCCGACGACGCGCACGCGATGGCCGTTGATGGTGGCGCTCTGGCCGATGGTTGCGCCGAGCTGGCCCAGTGCGGAGCGGTCGATGATGATGGCGTCGGGTTCGGCCAGCCGGGCGCGCAGGGCGGGCGGCAACACCTTGGAAAACATCAGGCCGTCGGCGGCCGGGTCGATGCCGGAGACAAAGACCGACACGCCGCCCGTCTCGCGTGGCCCGCGCCAGTCGCCGTCCACCCACAGGTACGGTTCGATCCGCTGCACCTGCGGGTCCATCAGCAGGCGCGATTGCACATCGGCATCGATCGAACGGCCCAGCCCGACACTCTGCGTACCGGGATAACCCACCCACACATCGGCGGACGAACCGGTGACGTACAGGCTGGTGCTGCCGAAAATACCCAGCACCAGGGCGATCTGCAGCAGTTGCAGCAGGCCGGCGAAACCGACCGCCAGCATCGCCGGCAGGAAGCGCCGCCATTCGTAGACCAGCGTCTTGCGGGCGAGCGCAACCATCAGCGTTGCACCTCGTCGGGGTCGCCTGCCGCCGGTAGCGGAGCGCCGCCGAGTGCCTTGAACAAGGCCACGTAGGCGAGGTCATGTGCGGCGCGCGCATCGGCCAGTTCCAGTGCCGCCTGGTCGACGCCCAGCTCGCTTTCGGTGCACTCGAGTGGGCTGGCCAGTTGCAGTTTGGCCCGCGTTTTCACCGCCTGGTCGACGCGCTGCGATGCCTTCCACGCGTGCAGGCTGTGCTGTTCGCGCAGGCGCTGTTGCTGCACGCTGCCGAGCGCCGTTTCCACCTCGCTGACGCCTTGCAGCACCGCCTGCCGGTACGCCAGTACGCTGGCCTTGAGTTGATGGTCGCGGGCGTGTTGGGCGGCCAGCCGGATGCCCCAGTCGAACAGCGGAATGCTCAGTTCCGGGCCGAACGAGTCGATCGCGTTGGGTGTGCTCGAATGGCTGTGGTTGTTGTCGATGTCGGTGGACCAGTTGATCGAACCGCCAAGGCCGACCTGCGGAAACCGGTCGGCGTGCGCTATCGCCAGTTCGCCGGCCGCGGTCAGCACGTTGGCCTCGGCGCGCGCGATTTCCGGCCGGCTGCGCAGCAGGTCGGCCGGCGCGCTGTCGATCTTCCAGCCGCCCAGCTCGGGCAGGGGGCCGGGCTGCCGCCACGACGGGTCGGGATGGTTCTGCCCAAGCAGTACCGCCAGTTGCTGCAGGCTGGCGTTGATCGCCTGGCGCGGCGCGGCAAGTGCCGACTCGGCCTGGTCGAACGCTACCTGCGCCCGATCCGCTGCCTCGGGTGCGGCCAGCTGCAGGCGCTGGCGGGTTTGCACGCGTTGCAAGGCATCGCGGCGGGAGGCGCTGATGCGGGCCAGCAGTTGTTCCTGTTGCTGGGCCGTGCGCAGGTCGATCCATTCGCGCACCACTTCGGCCACCAGGGTCACACGGGCCGCGTGCAGGTCGGCGATGCCGGCGTCGAGCCGGCCTTGCGATTCGCGCCGGGACCTTCGGCGCGGCCGAACAGCCCCAGTTCCCAACTGGCATCGAAACCGATCAGGAAGTAGGACGCGCTGGCATCCGGATCGATCACGTCATTGGTGCTGGAGCGCAACATGGGCCGGTAACGCTTGCCCGAACTGGCATGCATCGCACGCACCGCGCGCAGGCGTTCGACGGCCTGGGCCAGGTCGAGATTTGCGGCCAGCGCGCGCGTGAGCGTGGCGTCCAGTTCCGGGTCGCCGAAGGCATGCCACCAGCCGTGAAGATCGGTCGGCGTGACGGTGCCGGCGGCGGTGTCGTGCAGCCATTGCGCCGGTATCGGCGGAGTCAGCCGCGGCAGCGGCGCGGCGCAACCGGCAAGCACGCCCAGTCCGGCACCAAGCCACCCCGCACGCCAGCGGCTGCGCCACCTTGCCTTGTTCGCTGGATGAAACACGGTGCGTCGATTTTCCTGGGATGCCCGGCGGGCCTGCCTGATTGTCGCGGACGAATCTTTCGTCACGCTTTGCGATGGCGGATGGTTTGGCTCAGGAGAGGGCGTGGTCGGATGGAGGTTCGCTGGCGAATGGCGCGTCGCCGTCGCGCACGGCCGGAAAACGTACTTCCACGCGCAAGCCATGCGGCTCGACCAGGGTGTAGGACACGCGGGCCAGATGGCGTTCGGCGATGCGTTTGACGATGGCCAGGCCCAGCCCGCTGCCTTCCTCGTTGCTGCTGGAAGCACGGAAAAAGCGCTCGCTTAGGCGCGGCAGCGCATCGGTAGGCACGCCGGGGCCATTGTCCTCGACACTCAGGCCGATGCTGCCGTCGGCGTGGGCAAGCAGGCGGACGGTGACGATGCTGCCGCGGCCGGCGTAGCGCACGGCGTTGTCGATCAGGTTGTCCAGCAGGTCGTTGAGGCTGGATGCATCGCCCACGATGGGGCAGGTTGCCACGCGGCTTTCGTAACCGAGATCCACGCCTGCGCGGATGGCATCGTGCACGCGTTGCGCCACGGCTTCGGGAATGAAGCGGGCCAGGTCGAGCCGCTGGTCGTGGCCGGTGTCCAGCGCCGTGGCCTGCGCGCGGGTGAGCGACAGCAACTGTGCCGAGGTGCGGGTGGCGCGCCGGGTCAGTCGCTGGATGTGCTGCAGGGCGTCTTGCACCGCCTCGGGCCGCGGATCGGCCAGCGCGTATTCGACGTGCAGGGTCAGCCCGGTCAGCGGTGTGCGCAACTGGTGCGCGGCATCGGCGATGAAACGGTCGTGCAGGTCCAGCGTGTGGCGCAGGCGTCCGAACAGCGCGTCGATGGTGCGCGTCAGCGGCTGGATTTCCACCGGCACGTCGTCGGCATCGATGGGGTTCAGCTCATGGGTGCGCGCCGCCAGCCGTGCAGTCAGTGGATCGAGCACGCGCAGGCCGCGGCCCACGCCGAACCACACCAGCGAGAGCACGCCGGCGATCAACAATGTTTGCGTGGCGATGGCCAGCAGCAGGATCTCCCGCGCCTGCTGGTGGCGATCGTGCAGCGTCTCGGCAAACGTCACGACCAGGTGGTCGGCGGGATTGTTGGCGGCGGCGACCTGCACGATGGCGGCGCGCAGGGCGCGCCTGCCCAGCTTCGTGTCGTACAGCATGGGTCGTGTACCGATCGGCGGCACGTGCGCGGGTTGCGGCAGGGCGCCGTTGCCCGACAGCAGGCCACGCGAACTGCTGCGCACGCTGAAGTAGCTGTTGCCTTGCGCATCGTATTCGAGCAGGAAGCGCGCCTGTGGCGACAGCGCGTCACCGGGCTGCTCGTTGCCGACCAGGATCGCCAGCGTCTGCGCGTCTTCCCGCAGGTCCTGGTCGTGCACGCGGTTGGAATACGTGAGCGCCACGGCATAGCTCAGCAGTGCGCCCAGCACCAGCAGGATACCCATCGGCACCAGCAACAACAGCAGCAGGCGCCGACGCAGGCTGGGCCGCGAGGAAGCATGGCGGGGCGATGGCATCAGGGTGCGTTTCCGGCCGTGTTCGATTCTTCCAGCAGATAACCCAGGCCGCGGATGGTGCGTACGCCGGTACCGCTGGCGCGCAGCTTGCGGCGCAGGCGGTGGATGGCGATGTCGAGGCCGTTGTCGGTCAGCTCCTGATCCCAGTTGCACAGCGCGGCCACCAGTTGGGCGCGGCTGGTGACCCGATCCGCGCGCAGGGCAAGCGCTTCGAGCAGGCCGAATTCGCGCGCGGTCAGATCCAGCGGTGTCTGGTCGACCCACGCGCGATGTCCGGGCAGGTCCAGTCGCAGCCGGCCCAGTTGCAGCTCCGGCTTGCCCTGGCTGCTGGAGCGGCGCAGCAGGGCGCGCACCCGCGCCTCGAATTCGGTCAGGGCGAACGGCTTCACCAGATAGTCGTCCGCACCCAGGTCGAGCACGCGGATGCGCTCGGCCAGGCCATCGCGTGCGGTCACCACCAATACCGGCATGCTGGTGCCGCGACTGCGCAACCGGCGCAGTACCTCGCTGCCGTCGAGCGCGGGCAGGCCGAGATCCAGTACCACCAGGTCGTAGTCGTGCTCGCGCAGCGCTGCATCGGCGAGATTGCCGCGCGCGGCGTGATCCACGGTGTGGCCGCCATGGCGCAGCGACGCACTGATGCCTTCGGCGATGGAGGCATCGTCCTCGGCCAGAAGAATTCGCATGGGTTGCTCCGCAAGGTGGGAAACCTAGGGCTGTTTCAGGGATGTCCGAAGTTGAGATTGATTCTTATTTACTGTCTAATATGCGCCAGTCGACGCGCTCGCCCGGGGCGAGTGTGCGCTCATCCAGACCCTGCCTGTTCGCCGCAGTTCCCGGCGTGACTTCGGGTGTGCGAACTACGGATAACCATGGCTCAGCTGCAAGCATCTGCCGATTCAATTCGCCCGCAACGCCGTGCGTTCTGGATGCGCCAGCTCTATCAATGGCATTGGATCAGCTCGGCGTTGTGCCTGATCGGGCTGCTGCTGTTCGCGCTGACCGGCATCACCCTGAATCACGCGCGGCAGATCGAGGCCACGCCGAAGGTCGTCGACCGCGCGGCGACGTTGCCGCCGGCGCTGCGGGCGATGGTGGCGGGTGAGGATGCACGCAAGGCGGCGCCGCTGCCGGGCGCGGTGGCCGGTTGGCTGGATGAAAACCTGTCGGCCCATGTTGCCGGCCGCGCGGGCGAATGGTCGGCGGACGAGATCTACCTGTCGCTGCCACGCCCCGGCGGCGATGGCTGGCTCAGCATCGACCGCGCCAGTGGCGAGGTGGAATACGAGGTGACCCGTCGCGGCGCGGTGGCCTACCTCAACGACCTGCACAAGGGCCGCCATGCCGGGCCGGTGTGGGGCTGGTTCATCGATGTCTTCGCGCTGGCCTGCCTGGTGTTTTCGATCACCGGCCTGTTCCTGCTGAAGTTCCACGCCGCGCGCCGCGCGTCCACCTGGCCGCTGGTGGCGCTGGGGCTAGTGCTGCCCGCGTTGCTGGCGCTGCTTTTCATTCACTGACGGGATCCATGCCCATGCGTCGTTTGCTGTGTTGCACCCTCGCGCTGTTGCTGGCCGCGCCGCTGGCGGCGGCCGAGCTGGACCTTGCCGTGCAGATTCCGGAGCAGAAGGTGGCCGAGTACCACCGGCCCTACGCCGCCATCTGGATCGAGCGCGCCGACCGCAGCGTGGCCGCCCAGCTCGCCGCGTGGTACGCGCAGAAAGACACGAAGGAAGGCGCTGGCACCAAGTGGCTGCCCGACCTGCGCCAATGGTGGCGACGCGGTGGCCGCGAGCTGTCGTTGCCGGTGGATGGTGTGTCCGGCGCCACCCGGCCGGCCGGGCAGTACCAGCTGAAGTTCGTCGATGGCCAGGCGCCCTTGGGCACGCTGGCACCCGGCGATTACACGCTGGTGGTCGAGGCCGCACGCGAGGTCGGCGGCCGCGAAGTGGTGCGCGTGCCGTTCACCTGGCCGGTCAGCGCCACGCAGCACCTGAGCGCGCAAGGCAGCAGCGAACTCGGTGCCGTCAGCCTCGACATCAATCCATGAACCTTCCCCACGAATTGTCCGGAGCGAACATGCACAAGCGCACATTGAAGTGGATCGTCCTTGCCGCCGCCATCGCCACGCCGCTGGCGGCCCAGGCGCACAAGATGTGGATGGTGCCCTCGGCCACCAATGTTGCCGGCGCCGACCCGTGGGTGACGGTGGATGCGGCGATCTCCAACGACCTGTTTTTCCCCGACCACCACGCAGCTCCGCTGAGCCAGCTGGTGATCACCGCGCCGGACGGCCAGACGGCCAAACCGCAGAACGCGGCCACCGGCAAATACCGCAGCGTGTTCGATGTCGAATTGAATCAGCAAGGTACCTACAAGCTGGCGCTGGTGAACCAGGGCCTGTTCGCACGCTATGCGTTGAACGGCCAGAAAAAGCGCTGGCGCGGCGATGCCGCCGAGCTGGCCACGGCGATTCCCGCGGGTGCCAAGGACGTCGAGGTCACCGCATCGAGCAGCCGCGTGGAAACCTTCGTCACCAACGGCAAGCCCAATGCCGCAGCGCTCAAGCCCAGCGGTCAGGGGCTGGAATTGGTGCCGGTTTCCGGCGTCACCGACCTGGTCGAAGGCGAGCCGGCCACGTTCCAGTTGCTGCTGGACGGCAAGCCGGCCGCCGGCCTCAAGGTCAGCGCCATCGCCGGCGCCACCCGCTACCGCAATGCGCAGGAGGAGATGACCGCGCAGACCGGCGCGGACGGCAGGTTCACGCTGACCTGGCCGCACCCGGGCATGTATTGGGTCAACGCGGCCACGCAGGACGACAAGACCGGCGTGAAGCAGGCCAGCAAGCGTCGGCTGTCGTACACCGCGACGTTCGAGGTCTTGCCCGAGTAATCGATGATGCGGTTCCGCCTGCCTGCCTGCCTGGTTTTCCTCGTCGTACTGATGTTGTGCATCGCCGCCGCGCCCGTCGCGGCGGCGGAACTGCAGCGTTTGCATGGACGCACCATGGGCACCACCTGGTCGGTGCTGGCGGACCTGTCGCCGGAGCACGCCACGGGCGTGCTGCAGCGGGGCATCCAGGCCGAGCTGGATCGGGTGGACGGCCAGATGAGCACGTACAAGCCGGACTCCGACCTGTCGCGCTTCAACCGCGCGCCCGCCGGCAGCTGGCAGCAACTGCCACCGGAATTCTTCACCGTGCTGCGGCATGCGCTGCAACTGGCGAAGGACAGCGACGGCGCTTACGACCCCACCGTGGGGCCGCTGGTGAACCTGTGGGGTTTCGGCCCCGACCAGCGCCCGCGCCAGCCACCCACGGCGCAGGCGATCGCGGCGGCCCAGGCGCGGGTGGGCTGGTGGAAATTGCAGGTCGATCCCGCCACCCGCCGCGTGCGCCAGCCGGGCGGCGTGTACCTGGATCTGTCCGCGGTGGCCAAGGGTTATGGCGTGGATCAGGTGGCGCGCTACCTGCAGCGGATGGGCGTGCAGGCGTATCTGGTGGAAGTGGGCGGCGAGCTGCGGGCGCATGGACGCAAGCCGGACGGCAGCGTATGGCGGGTGGGCATCGAGCGTCCGGATGCGGCAGCGGGCGCGGTGGTCGATGCCGATGAACTGATCGACACCGTCGCGCTGGACGAGCACGCCATCGCCACCTCGGGCGACTACCGTCATGTGTTCGAGGACGGCGGCCGCTACTACTCGCACCACATCGATCCGCGCAGCGGCTACCCGGTGCCGCACGAAGTGGCTTCGGTGAGCGTGCTGGCGGACGACTGCATGCAGGCCGATCCGCTGGGCACCACGCTCAGCGTGATGGGCGCCGACAAGGGCATGGCGTACGCGCGGACGCACGGGCTGGCCGTGTTGATGATCGTGCGCACGGCCGGCGGTTTCGTGCAGCGGATGTCGCCGGTATTCGCTGCAGTGGTACGCCGATGAAACGCGATCACGACGCTTTCGGCCGGCTCGCCGCCGTCAGCAATGGCATGTTGCTGGCGATGTTCGGCCTGCTGGCCGCACTGCTGTGGTATTGCCGCGTTGAAGCGGTGCAATGGCACGATCCGGGCCGCCACTGCTGGCTGGCCGCGGCAGGAGTGCTGGGCAGTTGGATGGCGCTGGCGGGCTGGTTCCGACGCCGCCGCGGGCGGATCGAAGGCGGTGAAACCGTACCGGCCGCTTCGGCACCGCAAACCGCTGCGGCACCCGCGCCGGCCGCGGTGGATACGGTGCGCGTGTTCTACGCCAGCCAGACCGGCCTGGCCGAGCAACTGGCGCGGCAGACCTGGCAGAGCCTGCAAACCGCCGGCGTGCCGTCGCGCGTGGATGCAATCGACGCGTCGACCCTGGCGGCCTTGCGCGATACCTCGCGCGCGCTGTTCGTGGTCAGCACCACCGGTGATGGCGAACCGCCGGACATGGCCGTCGCCTTCGCGCATCAGGCGATGGCGAACGCGGCGGACCTGGCCAGCGTGCGTTATGGCCTGCTGGCGCTGGGCGACAGCGACTACGACGAGTTCTGCGGCTTTGGCCGCCAACTGCAGCGCTGGCTGCGGGCCAGCGGCGCGCAGGCGCTGTTCGATCCGGTGGAAGTGGACGATGAAGACGCCACCGCGCTGCGCCATTGGCAACACCACCTGGCCGCGCTGTGCGATGTGCGCGACCTGCCGGATTGGCAGCCGCCGCGTTATCAGCAATGGCAACTGGCGGAACGGCAGCTACTCAATGCCGGAAGCCTGGGCGGCCCCTGCTTCCATCTGGCCTTGCGACCGTTGCAAGGCGCGGCGTCCTGGCAGGCTGGCGACCTGGTGGACATCGGGCCGCGGCACGCGCCCGCCGACGTGGCGCAGTGGCTGTCGGCGCATGCGCTCGACGGTAACGCCATGGTGATGTTTGGAAAGGAATCCCTGTCCCTGGCCAGCCTGCTGGCGCGCTGTCGGCTGCCGGCGCCCGGCGAGATGGCGGGGCTGGACGAAACGGCGGTGGCGGCCCGGCTGCAGCTGTTGCCGCACCGCGAATATTCGATTGCCTCGGTACCAGCCGATGGCGCCATCCATCTGCTGGTGCGCCGGCAAAGCACCCCGGATGGAACGCCGGGCATCGGCTCGGGCTGGCTGACCATGCATGCGCCGATCGGAAGCGAGATCGCCTTGCGCGTACGCCGCAACGCCGCCTTCCATGCGCCCGCCGACGCGCGGCCGCTGATCCTGATCGGCAACGGTACCGGCATGGCCGCGCTGCGCGCGCTGCTGAAGGAGCGCATCGATGCGGGTCGCCACCGGAACTGGCTGCTGTACGGCGAGCGTCAGCAGGCGCACGACTTTCCCTACCGCGACGAGATCAACCGCTGGTTGGCCCAGGGCCAGCTGGAACGCGCGGACTTTGCCTGGTCGCGCGAGCAGGCCGAACGCATCTACGTGCAGCACCGCCTGCGGCAGGCCGCCGACACGCTGCGCGAATGGGTGGTCGCCGGGGCGGCGATCCAGGTCTGCGGCAGCCTGCAGGGCATGGCGCCGGCGGTGGATGCGGTGTTGTGCGAGGTGCTGGGTGATACGGCCGTCGAGCAGTTGCGCGAAACGGGCCGTTATCGCCGTGACGTGTACTGAAGCGCGGGGCGCTTACGCGTAGGCGCGGCGATGTTCGCGATGGGGCGGGTAATAGGCGAATACGTGGCTGTGACTGCCGTAGAAATCCATGTCTTCGATGTGCTCGCCGCCGAGCCGTTCGGCCAGCCGGTCGGAGGCTTCGTTGCCGATCCGCACCAGGCTGATCACCCGCGGCGCGTGCAGGCGGTTCCACACGAAATCCAGCGCGGCGTTGCCTGCTTCGGTGGCGTAACCCATGTGCTGGTGCTCGGGTTTCAGCATCCAGCCCAGCTCCAGGTCCGGCCAGCCTTCGGGATACATGAAGCCCACGCGGCCGATGAACTCGCCGGTGCTTTTCAGCTCCAGCGCCCACATGCCGCAACCGCGCAACTGCCAGTGGCCCAGCAGCATCGCCAGCGAGCGCCAGGCGTTGGTGCGGTCCAGCGGCTGGCCGTCGCCGACCCAGCGCGTGCTTTCGGGATTGGCCAGCATGGCGGCGTAGTCGTCGAAGTGACGCTCGGTGAGCGCGGTCAGGCGCAAGCGCGCCGTTTGGAGGGTAGGAATGTCAAACATCACGGTCAGCGTCGGTGGCGGCCAGCAAACGGGCCAGCGCCTGGGTAGTGCTGGCAAGACTCTCGTGCCAGGGCAAGCCGGTAATTGTCTCACCTGTGGCCGAATCGGCAAAATCCTCGCTTTGGCCCGGCGGCAGCAGGTGGCGGTAATCCACCGTCAGCTCGGTTCCCGCAGGCAGGTTGGCCAGCGCGAATACAAAGCCCAGGTGCCACAGGCCGTTCGGCGCAAAGCTGTGGTTGATGTAGCACTCGTCGGGCCAGTCCGGCGACAGCGTGTAGCGATCCTCGAACCAGCGCGCACTGGCGTGCCACTGGGCGCTCAGCGCCGGCGAGGCGGCGATTTCGGCGTGGCGAAAGGTGCGGTCGATGCCGTCCGGCGCGGTCAGTACGCGGCCCGCGGCGACGGGTTCATCGAGAAACAGGCCCTTGCCTGCGCCGGGAATGGTGGAGGCGGCAACGTGGTAACGCGGCAGGATCATGTCCAGTACAACGGCAGCAGGGCGCGCGAGTTTAGCGCAGCGATGCGGCGGATGGACGTTGGCTGGCGGGGAAGGCTGCGCCTGGTTGGGAGGGAGAAGATCAGGAGCGACCCCTCCCCAGCCCTCCCCTGCCGCGCAGGGGAGGGAGCAGACGATCAGGCTCACTCCTTGCGGGAGGCGTGCTTGGGAGTGGCCGGCGGCGCGGCGGTGTCGGCCAGCAGGATCGCGTCGCGATTGCGCTCGATGGTCGCCTTGCCGATGCCCTTGACGTGGCGCAGGTCGTCCGCCTTCTTGAACGGGCCGTGGGCATCGCGCCAGGCCACGATGGCCTGGGCGCGGGTGGTGCCGATGCCGTCCAGCGACTTGGCGATGGTGGGCGCGTCGGCCTGGTTGATATTGACCGGCGTGGCGGCGAACGTCAGCGCGGGCAGGGAGACCAGGGCGACGAAGGCGAGGGTGGCGAGTTTGCGGATCATGGGTTTGCTCCTTGCGAAAGAATCGAGGCGGCGCCGATGGCCGCCACCCCACACTGGCCGCTTCGCGCGGCGGACACAGCCGGACCGTGCGCAGGCAGGCCGTGCGCGTCACGCGTGGAGAACTGTGAGGCATGACTTACGACACGTCGGCGCAGGGCCAACCTATGCCACTGATAGAATGCGCATTTGCCGCTGTTGGAGTTTCGCGATGGATACTGCCCGCCTTTCCCGCTACGTCGGTGACCTGTGGGACGCCGAGATCGTGCCGCAGCTGGTTGAATACATTCGTATTCCCAACAAGTCGCCGATGTTCGACGCGCAGTGGGCCGAGCACGGCCACATGGATGCGGCGGTGCGGCTGATGGAAACCTGGGCCCGCGCCAAGCTGGAGAAGCTTCCCGGCGCCACCCTGGAAGTGGTGCGGCTGGAAAAGCGCACGCCGCTGATCTACATCGACATTCCCGCCTGCGGCGCGAACGGCGCGCCGGCCTCCGGCCCGAGCGACGACACCGTAATGTTGTACGGCCACCTCGACAAGCAACCGGAAATGACCGGCTGGGCCGAGGGGCTGGGCCCGTGGACGCCGGTGATCAAGGGCGACAAGCTGTACGGCCGCGGTGGCGCCGACGACGGTTACGCCATCTTCGGCTCGCTGGCCGCGCTGCTGGCGCTGCACGACCAGGGCATTGCACACGCCCGCTGCGTGATCATGATCGAGGCCTGCGAGGAGTCGGGCAGCTACGACCTGCCGCATTACGTCGACCACCTGGCCGCGCGCATCGGCAGCCCGTCGCTGGTGGTGTGCCTGGATTCGGGCTGCGGCAACTACGACCAGCTGTGGCTGACCACCTCGCTGCGCGGCATGACCGGCGGCAACCTCACCGTGCGGGTGCTGGAGGAAGGCGTGCATTCGGGCGACGCCTCCGGCGTGGTGCCGTCCAGCTTCCGCATCCTGCGCGACTTGCTGTCGCGGCTGGAGGATCCGGCCACCGGCAAGATCAAGCCGGCGGAGCTGTACGTCGACATCCCGCCGCATCGCGTCGAGCAGGCGAAGCATTCGGCCGAGGTGCTGGGCGAGGAAATCTTCAACAAGTTCCCGTGGGTCGATGGCATGCGGCCGGTCACCGACGACCTGGCCGAGCTGGTGCTCAACCGCACCTGGCGCCCGCAACTGGCGGTGACGGGCATCGGCGGCATCCCGCCGCTGGAAAGCGCCGGCAACGTGCTGCGCCCGCAGACCGCGGTGAAGCTGAGCCTGCGCGTGCCGCCCACGCTGAGCGGCGCCAAGGCCGGCGAATTCGTGAAGCAGCTGCTGGAAAAGGACCCGCCCTATGGCGCCAAGGTCAGCTTCGACCTGGAGAAGGACGGCAGCGGCTGGAACGCACCGACGCTGTCGCCATGGCTGGAGCAGGCGGTGGACGATGCCTCGCAACACTACTTCGGCGCACCCGCCACCTACATGGGCGAGGGCGGCAGCATCCCGTTCATGGGCATGCTGGGCGAGAAATTCCCCAAGGCGCAGTTCCTGATCACCGGCGTGCTGGGGCCGCACTCCAACGCGCATGGGCCCAACGAGTTCCTGCACATCCCCACCGGCAAGAAGGTCAGCATGGTGGTGGCCGAGGTGGTGGCGCGGCATGGCGAGAACGGCGGCAAGGCGTGAGGGCGGAGAAGTGAGCCAAGAGGAGTGAGGGAGAGCATGCGATCCCCGTCTTTCTCTCGCTTCTCGCTTCCCGCTCTAAAGGAGATTCCAACGTTGTCCGACCCCACCTATCTCGCCGCCAACTGGGCTGACGTCCGCCGGCGCGTGGACGAAGCTTGCCATGCCGCCGGGCGCGATCCGGCCGAGGTGACGATCCTGCCGGTCAGCAAGACGTTCGGCGCCGAGACCGTTCGCGCCGCGATGGCGCTGGGCTTGCGCCGCTTCGGCGAGAACAAGGTGCAGGAAATCCGCGACAAGGCTGCCGCGCTGGACGGCTGCGGCATCGAGTGGGTGGTGATCGGCCACCTGCAGACCAACAAGGCCCATGACGTGGCGCGGCTGGCCAGCGAGGTGCAGTCGCTGGACCGGCCGCAACTCGCCGTGGCGCTGCACCGCCAGCTGGTGGCCGCGGGGCGGACGATCGACGTGCTGGTGCAGGTCAAGACCGCCGCCGAGGAAAGCAAGTACGGGCTGGACCCGGCGCAGCTGCCGGCGTTCCTGGACAGCTTGCGCGGCTATCCAACCCTGCGTCCGCGCGGGCTGATGACGCTGGCCACCCATTCCGACGATCCGCGCGTGGTTCGCGGCTGTTTCCGCCAGCTGCGTGAGCTGCGCGACCAGGCGGCGGCCCGCGGACACGACCTGCCGCGGCTGTCGATGGGCATGAGCGGCGATTTCCCGCTGGCGATCGCCGAGGGCGCCACCGAGGTGCGGATCGGCACGGCGATCTTCGGCCAGCGTCCCCAGCCGACGGTCATACCTGCTGCTGGCTGAAGGCGGTTCGCCCCGATCTCAGCCGGCGTGCGACGATTTTCCCTGTCGAATCAGGCCGTTCCAACTGTGCGCGCCGTCCCGGAAACCCGAAACGACGGAGTTCAGTTAACCCGGATCGAACATACGGCCTATCTCCCTTTGCTAAGTTCACCCCTTCGTCACGTCATCGACACCGTTCGGTGACAGTCCGTGAACCGCAAAAGGGATAGTCCCGCATGCCAAGCCACCGATTGACCGTTGCTGCGGCCGTTGTTGCCGCATCACTCTGCGGTTCGCTGCATGCTGCCGTCACGCATAGCGCCTATATCGATGTTCAGCCCGCCACCACCGCTGCCGCCCCGGCCGTAGCGCCGCTGCCGATCTTCGCCAGCGTGTCCGTGGCCGGTGCCGATGCCGCCGCGTTCCCCGCACTGCTGGCCCACCGCAACGTGGCTCACGTCGCGCCGGTCAGGCCGGACACGGCGACTGCCGCGGACGAAGAGGCGGAGGACGTCGCCGGTGTCACCGATCTGCGCAAGGCCTTGATCGCGATGGCGATGAAGCTGCGCGATACCCGTTATGTGCGTGGCGGGCGCGACCCCTCGACCGGTTTCGATTGCAGTGGTTTCGTGCGTTACGTGTTTGCCCACGCGGTGGGCATGCAGTTGCCGACCAATTCCGCGGCGCAGTTCCTGGCCGGGTTGAAGGTCAAGCGCGCCGACATGAAGCCCGGTGACCTGGTGTTCTTCCGCACGAGCGGCAAGCACCGCGTCTCGCACGTCGGCATCTACATCTCCGACGGCCGCTTCATCCATTCGCCCACCACCGGCAAATCGGTGGAAATCTCCAGCCTGGAGACCGGCTACTGGGCCAAGCGTTTCGTGGGCGCCAAGCGTCCGGAAGCGATGGCGATGGCCGCGCACAACGGTTGATCCGCCACCGTCGTTGCACCGCACGAAGCCGCCGCAAGGCGGCTTTTGGTTTTCACGACCCACCCGCTGCTTGTGCCATCGTCGTGGCTGCCCCATCTCCCTGGGTTGATGCGCGCGCCGACCATGGTGTGTCTGCTGTCATGCTTGCCACCTGCTTCCTGGAATCCGCCGCATGCCTTTGAACCTGCCGCCCGTCACCCGCAACCTGCTGATCGCCAATGTCGTGCTGTTCCTGCTGCAGCAGGTATTCGGCGAAATGCTGTTGCAGTATTTCGCGCTGTGGCCGTGGGGGCCGGACCACGTGATGCAGCTGTCCAGCGGCGCGCTGGCGTCGGTGGGGTTCCGGCCGTGGCAGGTGGTGAGCTACGCGTTCATGCATGGTGGCGTGACCCACATCCTGTTCAACATGATCGCGCTGTACATGTTCGGCGGCGTCATCGAGCGCACCTTCGGCGCGCGCAATTTCGTCATCTATTACTTCGTTTGCGCCGTGGTGGCGGCGGTGGCGCAGCTGATCGTGGTGCAGTGGTTCACCCACGGCTTCTATCCCACGCTGGGCGCGTCGGGTGCGGTGTTCGGGCTGCTGCTGGCCTTCGGCATGCTGTATCCGCATGAGAAGGTGATGCTGATCTTCCTGCCGGTGCCGATGCCCGCGTGGCTGTTCGTGATCGGCTACGCGTTGGTGGAACTGGTGATGGGCGTCACCGGCACCCAGGCCGGCGTGGCGCATTTCGCGCACCTGGGCGGCATGGTGGGCGGCTACGTGCTGATCCAGTACTGGCGCGGGCGTTTGCCGATCAAGCCCAAAGGGCGGCTGTTGCGTTGATGCCGGGATTCGGGATTCGGGATTCGGAAGAGCCAAACCTGCCTTGCTGCTGCAACGAGGCGAGCTTTTGCTTTTACAAATCCCGAATCCCAAATGCCGAATCCCGGGCGGCCGTCAGGCCGCCCTAGCGCAGCGCCAGGAAATCTGCGCTGACCACAAACCGCACTGCATCCAGGCGCAGCCGCGACAGCGGCAGCGCGGCCAGCAACTGGGTGCGCTCGTCGGTGACCGCGCCGATTTCCGTATCGCTGACCGATGGGTTCACCGCGCGCAGCGCCAGCAACCGTGACAGCTCCGCATCCAGCGTTTCGCTGGCCAGCGCCAACGCCTCATCGATGCGTGACTGGCCGCGGTTGGTGGCCAGCGCTTCGGCGCGCTCCAGCATCGGCGGCACCAGCTTGCCGAGGAACTTGCGATAGCGCGCCACCTCGATGTTGCGATCGGCCGCCTTGCGCAAGGCCACGTCGCTGGGCGTGAAATCGGCACGCTCGGCCAGTTTGGTGTCGACCGTGATGACGATCGGCAGGCTGGGCAGGAAGCGCTCCGCGTCCAGCTTGCGATCGGCCACGCACTCCAGCACGAACACTGCCTGCAGCAACGCGGTGCGCGGTGGCAGCACGTCGTCCACCATGAAAGCGGCATTGCCCTGTTCGCCGGACAGCGCCAGGTCGAGTGCGCCGGCCACCAGCGGATGGTCG
>DATJCF010000050.1:0-1941 GCA_035514935.1 Rhodanobacter sp.
GGCAGCTTCTTCGCGCCGCGCGCCTACGAGATCGCCTCGCTCGATGTCCTGCAGCGGGAAATCTTCGGCCCGGTGCTGCACGTGATCCGCTGGAAGGCCAGCGACCTGGCCGGCGTGGTGGCGCAGATCAACGCCGCCGGCTACGGCCTCACGCTGGGCATCCACAGCCGCATCAACGACACCGTCGACTACCTGGCCACGCACACCCGCGTGGGCAACTGCTACGTCAACCGCAACCAGATCGGCGCGGTGGTGGGCGTGCAGCCGTTCGGCGGCGAAAACCTTTCCGGCACCGGCCCCAAGGCCGGCGGGCCGCATTACCTGCTGCGTTTCGCCACCGAGCGCACGCTGACCATCAACACCACCGCCGCCGGCGGCAATGCCTCGTTGCTGACCATCGGCGAGTAGTCAGGCACGCGACACGCTGGCGCGCCATCAATCCGGCAACGATTCCGGCGTCAGCGGCTCGCGTTCCGCCGGAAAGGCCGCCCACAGCTCGGCCATGCGCTGGCCGCCGATCGGGTGATGGAAATCCGGTGCGATATCGGCGATCGGCCTCAGCACGAACGCGTGCTTCAGCTCCTTGCGCGGCAGTTGCAGGTGGCCGGGGCCGTCGATCACCAGCGCGTCGTAGAACACGATGTCCAGATCCAGCGTGCGATCGGAGTAGCGCGGGCCATCGCGGCGACGGCCGTGGCGATCCTCCAGCGCGTGCAACCAGTCGTTCAGCGCGGCGGGTGACAGCGGCGTATCCAGCCCCACCGCCAGGTTCACGAAATCCGCGCCGTCAAAACCCACCGAGCGGCTGCGGTATGCCGGCGACACCGTGATGGAGCCGAACGCCTGCCGCAATTCCGCCAGCGCGGCAGGCAGGTAGCGCTGCGGCTCGATATTGGAGCCGAGACTCAAATAGACACGTGCCATCAAGCAGGCCGCTCGCCGCGTTCGATCCGCACGCCCACCGCATGCGCGCCGCGCACCGCGCCCGGCTTGGACAACTTCAGCCGCACCCAGCTCACCCCGAATTCCTCGCGGATGATCGCCGCGCAACGCTCGGCCAGCGTCTCCACCAGGCCGAAGCTGGACTCGCTCACATAGGCGCTGAGGCGCTTGGACACGTCCTTGTAGTTGAGCGTCTTCTCGATATCGTCGTGGGCGGCGGGCACGGTGTTGTCGAACGCCATCTCCACGTCCAGCGACAAGGTCTGGCGCACGCGGCGCTCCCAGTCGTAGATCCCGATGACGGTATCGACGCGCAGGTCCTCGATGAAAACGATATCCATGGCAGTGACCACTGATGACGGTAGCCGCACAGGGTCGGTCAGCGCGCGGGCGGATGCAAGCGTGGGGTGCGTGGGCCCTTCGAGCCGTACACCCAACGAGCGCGCGGCATAGATGCGATCATGCACGCATGACTTCCTTCGCCACCCTCCCGCTCAAACCCGCCCTGCTCGCCAGCGTGGAAACCCTCGGCTATACCGAAATGACCCCGGTGCAGGCGCAAAGCCTGCCGCCGATGCTGGACGGCCGCGACGTGATCGCCCAGGCGCAGACCGGCAGCGGCAAGACCGCCGCGTTCGGGCTGAGCCTGCTGCAGGCGATCGACGCGGACACGATCCGGCTGCAGGCGCTGGTGCTGTGCCCCACCCGCGAGCTGGCCGACCAGGTCAGCAAGGCGATCCGCAAGCTGGCCGCCAACATCCCCAACGTAAAGCTGCTGACCCTGTGCGGCGGCATGCCGCTGGGCCCGCAACTGGCGTCGCTCACCCACGACCCGCACATCGTGGTGGGCACGCCCGGCCGCGTGCAGGAGCACCTGAAACGGCAGAGCCTGCACGGCGGTGGCATCAAGGTGCTGGTGCTGGACGAGGCCGACCGCATGCTGGACATGGGTTTCACCGAGGCCATCGACGACATCATCGGGCGCATCGCGAAACATCA
>DATJCF010000051.1:0-12366 GCA_035514935.1 Rhodanobacter sp.
TCACGGTGGCGCCTTCTTCGGCGGTCAACAGCTCCACGCGCAGGACATCGCCCTGCTGAACGCGGTACTGCTTGCCGCCAGTCTTGATGACTGCGTAACTCATGGGAATGCCCTTCTGTCGTTATTCTCTTGGGTATCGCCATGACCCGTTCAGGTCCGGCGAACTGCGGATTATAGCGACCCGTTGCTGCGCTGGTCAATTACTGACCACGCGCCGGACAATCTCGCCACGGCCCACAAAATAAAGACCATCTGAACGCCTTGGTATAGTAATCGGCTCCCCCATATTCAGCCGTCATGGACAACATCAGCATTCGCGGCGCCCGCACGCACAACCTCAAGAACATCGACCTGGATCTGCCGCGCGACAAGTTGATCGTGATCACCGGCCTGTCCGGTTCCGGCAAATCCTCGCTGGCTTTCGACACGATCTATGCCGAAGGCCAGCGGCGCTATGTCGAATCGCTGTCGGCGTACGCGCGGCAGTTCCTGTCGATGATGGAGAAGCCCGACGTCGACCACATCGAGGGTCTGTCGCCGGCGATCTCGATCGAGCAGAAATCCACCTCGCACAACCCACGCTCCACGGTGGGCACGATCACCGAAATCTACGACTACCTGCGCCTGCTGTACGCCCGCGTGGGCACGCCACGCTGCCCCGACCACGGCATCGCGCTGGCGGCGCAGACCGTGACCCAGATGGTCGACGCCACCTTGGCGCTGGATCCGGAGAAGCGCTACATGCTGCTGGCGCCGGTAGTGCGCGAGCGCAAGGGCGAGCACATTCAGATATTCGAGCAGCTGCGCGCCCAGGGTTTCGTGCGCGCCCGCGTCGACGGCGCGGTGTACGACCTGGACGCCGTGCCGCCGCTGATGCTGCGCCAGAAACACACCATCGAAGTGGTGATCGACCGCTTCCGTCCGCGCGACGACATCAAGCAGCGCCTGGCCGAATCGTTCGAGACCGCGCTGCGGCTGGGCGAGGGGCTGGTGATCCTGGTGGACATGGATGCGCAGGCGGATGCCGGTGGCGATGTTCCAGCCGAGCAACTGCTCTCTTCGCGCTTCTCCTGCCCGGTATGCGATTACTCGCTGCCCGAGCTGGAACCGCGGCTGTTCTCGTT
Organism: Rhodanobacter sp.; assembly: GCA_035514935.1. Lineage (GTDB taxonomy): Bacteria > Pseudomonadota > Gammaproteobacteria > Xanthomonadales > Rhodanobacteraceae > Rhodanobacter. The sequence goes on from DATJCF010000051.1 coordinate 1,125, forward strand.
CAACGCACCGGCTGGCGCCTGCCCGACCTGCGATGGATTGGGCATCACCCAGGTGTTCGATCCCGCGCGCGTGGTCAGCCATCCCGAACAGCCGCTGGCCAGCGGCGCCGTGCGCGGTTGGGATCGGCGCAATGCGCATTATTTCCAGCTGATCCTGTCGCTGGCCGCGCACTACGGTTTCGACGTGGATACGCCCTGGCAGGATCTGCCGAAAGACGTCCAGAAGGCCGTCCTGTTCGGCAGCGGCAAGCAGCGCATCGCGTTTCGCTACCTCACCGAGCGCAGCGGCAAGGTGACCCGCGAGCATGCGTTCGAAGGCATCGTGCCGAACATGGAGCGGCGCTACAAGGAGACCGAATCGGCGGCGGTACGCGAGGAACTGGCGCGCTTCATCAGCGACCAGCCCTGCCCCGAATGCGAGGGCCAGCGGCTGAACCGTTCCGCCCGCAACGTGTTCGTGGCCGAGCACGCGCTGCCCGCACTCACCCGCCGCTCGATCGATGACGCCCTGTCATTCTTCGACAAGCTGGCCCTGCCCGGCTGGCGCGGCGAGATCGCGGTGAAGATCATCAAGGAAATCCGCGAGCGGCTGAGCTTTCTCAACGACGTGGGCCTGAACTACCTCACCCTCGACCGCCAGGCCGATTCGCTGTCCGGCGGCGAGGCGCAGCGCATCCGGCTGGCCTCGCAGATCGGCGCCGGCCTGGTCGGCGTGATGTACGTGCTGGACGAGCCCTCGATCGGCTTGCACCAGCGCGACAACGAGCGCCTGCTGGGCACGCTCACGCGGCTGCGCGACCTTGGCAATACGGTGATCGTGGTGGAGCACGACGAGGACGCCATCCGCATGGCCGACCACGTGCTGGACATCGGTCCCGGCGCGGGCGTGCACGGCGGTGAAATCGTGGCGCAAGGCACCGTGGCCGACATCCTGGCCGCGCCGCGCTCGGTGACCGGTCAATTCCTGTCCGGCACGCGCAACATCGAAGTGCCCGAAAAACGCCGCCAGCCCGCCGACAGCGAATCGTGGCTGCGGCTCAAGGGTGCCAGCGGCAACAATCTGAAGGACGTGGACCTGGCGATTCCCGCCGGGTTGTTCACCTGCGTTACCGGCGTTTCCGGCTCGGGCAAATCCACCCTCGTCAACGACACCTTGTTCCGGCTGGCCGCCGCCGAGTTGAACGGCGCCAGCACGCAGCCGGCGCCGCACCGGTCGGTCGAGGGCATGGAGCTGTTCGACAAGGTGGTGGACATCAACCAGTCGCCCATCGGCCGTACGCCGCGTTCCAACCCGGCGACCTATACCGGCCTGTTCACCCCGTTGCGCGAGATGTTTGCGCAGGTGCCCGAGGCGCGGGCGCGCGGCTATACGCCGGGGCGTTTCAGCTTCAACGTGCGCGGCGGCCGCTGCGAAGCCTGCGAGGGCGATGGCCTGATCAAGGTGGAGATGCATTTCCTGCCCGACGTCTACGTGCCCTGCGACGCCTGCCACGGCAAGCGCTACAACCGCGAGACGCTGGAAATCCTCTACAAGGGCCACACCATCGCTGACGTGCTGGACATGACGGTGGAGGATGCGCTGAAGCTGTTCGAGAACGTGCCCACCGTGGCGCGCAAGCTCGATACGTTGCGCGCCGTAGGGCTGGATTACATCAAGCTGGGCCAGAGCGCGACCACGCTTTCCGGCGGCGAGGCGCAGCGCGTGAAGCTGTCCAAGGAACTGTCCAAGCGCGACACCGGCCACACCTTGTACATCCTCGACGAACCCACCACCGGCCTGCATTTCCACGACATCGAGCAGCTGCTCGACGTGCTGCACCAACTGGTCGACCAGGGCAATACCGTGGTGGTGATCGAGCACAACCTGGACGTGATCAAGACTGCAGACTGGATCGTGGATCTTGGCCCCGAAGGCGGCGCCGGCGGCGGCCGCATCCTGGTGGCCGGCACGCCGGAGACCGTGGCGGCCACGGCTGCGTCGCATACCGGGCATTTCCTGGCGCCGCACCTGAAAATCGCCAAGGCGGCGAAGCCGGCCACCGCCAAGCGGGTCAAGGCGTCCGCCAAGCACATCGCCTCGGCCGACAAGTACAAGCCGATGCCGCGGAAGAAGAAATCGTGAGCGCGCAAGCCTCCGCACCGCCGGCCGGCGCACCCCTGTTCGTGACCAGCATCGCGGTGCGCTGGCGCGATCTGGACGCATTCAACCACGTCAACAATTCCACCTACCTCACCTATCTGGAAGAGGCGCGACTGCAGTGGATGCAGTCGATGGGCGATGCGTTCGAGTCGTCCGCCACGCCGGTGCTGGCCGCCAGCGAACTCAATTACCGCCGGCCGATCGCCTGGCCGGCGCAACTGCAGGTGCAGTTGCTGTGCGAGCGTACCGGCAACAGCTCGATCACCATCGCCCATCGCATGGTCGATGCCGGCGATCCGCAGACGCTGTATTGCGACGGCCGTGTGGTGATGGTGTGGATCGATCCCAAAACCGGAAAACCGGTGCCGTTGCCGCCTTCCGTGCGACAGGCAGCGCAGCATCCCGCACCACCGGCAGACACCGCGCAATAACGCAACCACCCAAGCCGCGACGCTGCTCACGTACGCGAGCGCACGGTGTTCACACAGCATCGTTATGATGTCCGTCGATGCCTCGATGGAGCACACCGATGACGCCACGCCACACCCTTCTCACCCTCGCCTGCATGACCACCCTGGGCGCAGCCGCCACCGCCCACGCTGCCGACGACACCGAACTGACCCTGTATCGCAGCGACAGCAGCGCGCTGTACGCCAGCAATGGCGATGGCTCGGTCGATGACGGCTACGCCGTGGTACGCGAGCAGCGGTCGCTGACGCTGGCCGCTGGCAGCCACGACGTGGTGATTGGCGATCTGCCCAACCACATCGATCCCGAGGCGATGGCGCTGGGTTTCCCCGCGGGCAATGCCAAGGTCATTTCGCAGCGCCTGCTGCTGGGCCAGGGCCAGAACGCCGCGCTGACCGGCCTGGTCGGCCACGCGGTGAACGTGCTCGGCGACAACGGCCAGCCGCTGGCCAGCGGTAACCTGCTGCGTGCCGGCGACGGCCTGCTGGTGCGCGGCGGCAACGGCAGCACCACGCTGGTGCGCAACTACGCCGCGGTACGTACCACCGGCGCCAGCTTCCCCACCGGCTCCAGCCTCAGCCTGCGCGTCGACGCAAAGCGCGCGGGCCAGGCGAACGCCGTACTCAGTTATCCCACCGCCGGGCTGGGTTGGCGCGCCGCATATGTCGGCACGCTGCAGCCGGGCAGCACCTGCCGCATGCAGTTCGAATCGCGCGCCAGCATCGCCAACCGCAGCGGCCGCGACTGGCGCGACACGCAGCTCACCCTGATCGCCGGCGAACCACACTTCGCCAAGGCCTCCGCACCGCGCCCGATGATGGCGATGGCGCGCGGTTACGCCAAGGCCGAAAGTGCCGATATGCCCGCGCAATCCACCCTCGCCGACTACCGCAGCTACACGCTGCCCGCGCCGGTCGACCTGCCCGATGGCAGCGTCAGCCAGGTGCCGCTGTACGCCACCCGCACGCTGGATTGCGAACGCACCGCGCTGCTGGAAAACGGCAACAGCTACCAGCCGCCGCAGCCGATGCTGGACGCCAATTTCAATACGGGAAGCAACGATTCCATCATCAGCACGCTGCGTGTGAAAGCGTTCGACAGCCTGCCCGCCGGCTACCTGCGCGTGCTCACTGCCGATCGCAACGGCACGCCGCAATTCATCGGCGAAGGCCGCATCGACGACACGCCCAAGGGCAGCGACGCCAGCATCACGCTGGGCACCGCGTTCGACCTGCGTGCTCAGCGCGAGCGCACCGCCTTCACCGTCGACAAGGCCGGCCGCACCATGGATGAGGCGTTCCGCATCACGCTGACCAACGCCGGCGACAGCGCGCGTGTGGTGACGGTACGCGAACATCCCAACCGCTGGCAGCAGTGGACGCTGGCGTCTTCCACCAGCAAGCCCAGCAAGCAGACGCCCGACGCGCTGGAATTCCGCGTCAACGTCCCGGCAGGTGGCAAGGCCACGCTGGATTACGCCGTGCGCTACAGCTGGACCGTCGACCAGACTCCCTGAGGAAACCGCCATGTTCGACATGCTTCCGCACGAGCACGACATCACCGAGATCCGGTTGAACCGGCCACCGGTGAACGCGCTGGATACCGCCTTGCTGGTCGCCCTGCGCGAAGCGTTCGAACAGGCACCGGCCAACGGCCAGCGCGGCCTGGTGTTGTCCGGTGCGCAAGGCCTGTTTTCGGCGGGCGTGGATATTCCCGCCTTGCTGGCGCTGGACCGCGATGGCGTGCGGCGGTTCTGGCGGGAGTTCTTCGCGCTGTGTTCCACGATGGCGCGGCTGCCGATCCCGATCGTGGCCGCCATCACCGGCCACAGCCCGGCCGGCGGCGCGGTGCTGGCGTTGTTCTGCGATTACCGGGTGATGGCGCAGGGGCCGTACCGGATCGGCCTCAACGAGGTGCAGGTCGGCTTGACCGTGCCGGACAGCATCCAACACGCACTGCGCCGCGTGGTGGGTACCTATCGCGCCGAACGGCTGCTGGTGTCCGGCGCCATGATCGAATCCGAACAGGCGCTGGCCTGCGGCTTCGTGGACGAGCTGGCCATGGCCGAACAGGTCACCACCCGCGCACTGCACTGGCTGGGTGAATTGCTGGCGCTGCCCTCGCAGGCGATGCTCGCCACCCGCGCGTTCGCCCGCGCGGACCTGGTCGCCGCGGTCGATCCGGCCACCCTGCCGCTGGATGATTTCATCGACGCTTATTACCAGCCCGAGGCGCAGGCGGTGCTGCAGCAGTTGCTGGCGCGGTTGAAGAACAAGGTCTGACACCGCTTTCGCTTCCCCCGCTTGCGGGGGAAGCTGCCCGGAGGGCTGAAGGGGAGCTCTTCCGTTCCGCAAAACTAAAGATCAAGAGCCCCCCATCCGCCTTCGGCACCTTCCCCCGCAAGCGGGGGAAGAAACCACGTAGCGCTTCCACCCTGGCCTGAATTTCTTCATACCGCAAAAATTCGAGTCGCTGGATCCCAGCTTTCGCCGGGATGACGTTTCGCGAATGCTGCCTAGTGATAGTGATAGAGCGTCACTCGACGAATCGAGAATTCGTCGTCCGACAAGCTCAGGTGGCGGCCCTGGTTGGTGTCGTCGCCATTCATTTCGCGGCCCGGCACCCATTGGCCGTTGCTGAAACGCCCCTCCCAGATTGACTCGATACCCACCGCGGACCGGCTTTTCCCGGCGGGCTCGAAATAGACCGTGATGCCGGTGCCCGCAAACCAGAAATCATTCGGGCCGGTCTGGATGATCAGGCCGCCATGCGTGGTCGACGTGTCGGCGTCGATCTTCGCCCCGATCGATGCGGAGCCCGGCTTGCGGAAGCTCGCCGTCACCTTGTAGTCGCCGAAAACGAAACTCTGCGGGCTCAGGTCGACGCTGCCGTCGAAGTGGGTGCGCGGCAGCATGCCGACCATTTTGCCGCTGCCCTGATGGGCGAGAATCAGCGGCGTCAGCTGGTCGACCACGTCGTACGCCTGCCCCAGCGCCTTCGCGTCATCGGGTGACAGGAATTCCGGCGCGTAGGGTGAATAGCCCATCGCGTTCAAATGCGCATATGCGTACAGGCCGTTGGCACCCATTTGCGCACCCGAGACACGGCCGGTTTCGGGGATCAGGAAGGGCTTGCCCGGGAGCGCGTATTTTTCCGCCCATTCGGTGAAGTTGGGGAAGTAGATATCCGGCGCGAGAAAATCCACCGCCGGCGCCGCGGCGCGCCATACATCGAAAAGATGCGGCAGCGGGCCGCCGCTGGGATATTCACCGGGACGCTTGCCGGGCCGGATCAGCGCGGCATTGACGTACATCGGCAGCGGATAGACCGCCTTGCCCGCCGCCGCGACGTCACCCGTGTAACGTCCTTCCGTCCACGCCGTGAACAACTCGTCGGTCCGCTCGCCGGCACCGAACGTGGCCTCCCAATCGGCACCGGTCTTGAACCCGTGCGCGCGCCATGCCGCCTTGAGCTCTGGCGCCAGGCTTTCCTTGTGCTTCGACAGATAGTCGGTCAGCGTCTTCGGTACCGGCGCATGGAAAGCGGCATCGGCGAGTGGGCCGTGGTCGCGCGCTTCCGGGATCATGCCGACCTCGTTTTCCACCTGCACCATCACCACGGTGTGCCGCTCGCCGTCGGTCTGCTTCAGGTGTTTCATCAACGCCACGAACGCGGCGCTGTCCGCCTGCAGGTTGGCCTGGTCCAGCGCCGACAGTATTTCCATCGGCGTGCCGTCGGAGCGCCGGGCGCGTGGATAGCGACGGGAATCGCGCTTGACCCACGCCGGGACGTAGCTCGACATGCTGTTTTTCCAGCTGCCGAACCACAGCAGGACGAGGCGCATGTCGTGGGCACGAGCGCCCTCGATGAGCCCATCCACGGTACTGAAATCGAACTGCCCCTGCTGCGGCTCGATCAGGTCCCAGTAAACGGGAGCGATGAGCGAGTTGAAATGCATGGCCTCGAATTTCGGCCACAGCGTGTCCAGGTAAGGCAGGCTCGATGCGGAGGAGTTCTCAAGCTCCCCCGCGCGCATCAGAAACGGCTGGCCGTCCACGATGAGTTGCGTGGCACCGTGACGCTGCGCCAGGTGCGGCAGGCCCGGCACATCCCTGGCCTGCGCCGAAAGCGCCAGGCCCGGCAGCAAGGTGAGGACAACGGCAATCATGCCGCTCATGCGCCATCGGTTTTTTCGCGAAATCGCTCTTCTCATCGTGCCATGCATCCGGTTCCCTTTTCGTCTTTTCAGCCGCGGCCGTCTTGCGCATGTTCACGCCGCGAAGCCGCGATGTCGATGCGATCACGCAACCTGTCGCATCGCGCGGGTGCTTGTACCCAGGCGCGCACGGAGCGGCAAATCAGCGAAGCGCTCCACGTTCACGGCCGTCTGCCGGTCTTGAGCGTGGAGTTTTCTCTCCGGGGATCATCGTTCCATCGGGATCAGAACGTGCCGCGAACACCCAAGGTGATCGTTCGACCCGGGTTGTAGATGCTGTAGGCCGCGTTGGAGTACTGGAACGTCGAACGCAGCGGCTCGTCGGTCAGGTTGGTGGCATCCAGCGTGAGCTGCGGCGACGTTGGCAGATGCTTGAACGTGTAGCTGGCCGACAGGTCGAATTCGCCGCGCGCATCGGTCTTGATGCGCGCAAATGAAATGCCGTTCTGGTTGGCACCGGAGGAGATCTGGTTGTCGGTCCAGCTGTAGGAAACGCGCGCCGATACCGGCCCTTTCTCCCAATACACCGTGCCATTCCACAAGTTCGGCGCGACGCCCACGGCAACCGCCGATACACCCGAGCCCGACGACGTTTGCCGGATGTGGGTGTAATTGGCCGTGAAACCGATGCCATCCACCATCCAGTCGAGGGGTTGCACCCAGTCGATTTCCTCACCGCGGATCTTCAGCTTGCCGTCTGCGTTGACCTGGCTTTGTACCAGCACGGTCGCGACGTCGGGGCCACCACGTTGCTGCAGCGCTGCCTGTTGATAAGGCGCGAGGCTGTCGTAAGCGACGCCCAACTCGCCGAACGGAATGGTGCGAATGCCATTAACCGTAAAGCCGGTGATTTCCTTGTTGAAAAGGTCGATGGCGACATAACCGGCTCCCCCGGTATACCACTCGCCGGCGAGATCGAGGTTGTCCGAGGTATAGGGCTGGAGGTCCGGATTGCCCTGGCTGGCATTCTGCGCGGAGGGATCGCTGAAGTTGGTGTTCGGCAACATGTAACTGGGGTTGGGTCGGGTCATCGAGCGCGACCCGGCCAGCCGCAGCACCACGTTGTCCCGCACGCTCCAGGCAAGGTTGAACGACGGCAGGGTATTGGACAGGTTCGAATCGAACGATCGCACTTCGGTCGTGCTGCCGTTGGTGACCGGACCACTGATGTTCTGGTCGGTGGTGACGTAGCGCAGGCCGGCATTCAAGCGCAGGGGACGGCCAAGTACCTCGGTGGTGGCGTTGGCCTCGATGTAATACGCCCAGCTCTTTTCATGGAAGCCGCCGGTCGTGGCCCCGGTGAATACCGACCCGGCGACGGGCGCGCTCTCGAGCAGGTTGTGGTAATTGGAGACCGCATAAATGCCGGCGTAATCCACGGCAATGAACCCCGCCGGGCCGGGCCTCAGATAGGACGCGATGTCGGATTGCGGCACGGCCGAACCCGGGCCGCCATCGCACACGCCAGTGGCAGTGCCCTGGCAGATGACCTGCGCCCAGGCGTTGCTGTTGTCGTAGCCCGTGATCTGGCGGCCTTCCTGATCGAAGGAGAAACCGGTCTTGACGTTGTTGTCGTCCTCGCCAAATTGCAGATAGGACCCCACGCCCTTGGTCGTGGTGACACGACGCTCGGCCTGGATGTTGACGCGGTTCCAGCTCCATCCGCTGGCGGGGTCGTTGAGGTCGACGTCCGTGCTCAGGGTCGGATGCGAGCCACTGTCGTTGTTGTACTGGACCGTGGTGAACGGCGAATTGAACAGGATGCTGGGTACTTCCTCGTACATCCAGCTGCGATTCACGTGCGCCTGGACGTGGAGCTTGACGTCGGCGTCGTCGCCGAAATAGATGTCCGCGCCCGGATTGACAGACCAGAACCTGGTCGTCTGGTGGCGCAGGCTGGCCTCGAGAAAGTATTGCGCGTTGGTGAACGTGGCCGAGGTGACCACGCCATTGCCATCGACCTTCTCGTTGAGCGGAATCATGGTGCCATTGCGGCCGATCAGGTTCATGTCGGTGCTGTCGGTATCGCGCTTTTGTTTCGTGAACAACGTATCCAGGTAGAAGTGCATGTTGACGTCAGGCCGATATTCCAGGGACATGACGGCGGCCTTGCGATCGCGGACATCGGTCAAATGGAGCGGTCGGCTCAGGCGTGGAACCAGCGAGTTGCTGATCTGCTCGATGGTCAACCCGGGGTTGTTCTGCAACAGGAAGGCTTCGTCGATGGGCTGACCGGCGACCAGCCCGGCACCGGCCGTGATCGGCACGATGTCGGGGATTCGCCAATTGCCGCCGCCATACGAGTTGCATCCAGTCGTCCCGCTCACCTGCGTATTCGCCGCCGTGCCGGCCGGTGGGGTAAGGCCGCATTGGTCGTACGTGAGGCCCGGGGTGGTCCAGCCGATGGTTTCGTAACCTGTCTCCAGCGCCCTCTCGTGCTTGGTGGCGACACCGGCAACCATGCCGAAGGTGTTGTCGGCATTGGTCCAGCTCCCGATCAGGCTCGCGCTGGGGCTGTACAGCCCGCCCTGACTGTTCCATCCCTCTTTCACGTTGTACGTGAGATGGGTCCCCGGGTTGTCGAATGGCCGCACCAGGCGCAGGTCGACGTTTCCGGAAATGCCGCCTTCAAGCATGCTCGCCATGGGCGTCTTGTTGACGGCCAACTGGCTGAAGAACTCGGTGGGGAACAGGTTCAGGTTGATTTCGCGGTCCTGATTCTGCTGGTTGCGATCGGTATACGCCGTGGCAACGCTGCCACCATCAAGCGTGACCCGCGTGAAGCTTGGCCCCAGGCCGCGAATGGAAACCTGCATGCCTTGCCCGCCGACACCGCGCGACAATTGCACGCCAGGGATGCGGTTCAACGACTCCGCGATGTTGTTGTCGGGGAATTTGCCGATGTCTTCGGCAAAGACCGTATCGGTGATGTTGGTGGCATCGCGCTTGGCGTCGGTCGCGAACTGAAGGCTGTGCAGATAGCCCGAGGTGACCGTCACCGCGCCCAGATTGGTGGCCTGCGACTTGTCGTTCTGCGTTTTGGCCGGTTCGCTGTTCTTTGCGCCCGGCGACGGGGCTGCCTGCGAAGCTGGCACTTCTTGCTGGACCGCCGCGGACGCAGTGGCGGCGATGGCTCCGCTGGCCGTGCCCAGCAGCGCCAGCCCCAATGCCTGCGCCAGCGCCGCCTTCAGGTAGATATTCTCGATCATGGCGTCTCCACGTTTCACCAAGTGATTGGATGCTTCGCGATGTTCAATCGCGATGGCGTACCTTGACCGGCGGTGACGGCGCGGCATGACTGACGCGACGCTCCCTACCGATTCATCTACCTGGATTACGCGTCCCCCGACGCCTGGACTCATCGATACTGGGGCGTGATCTTGAGGGCTGGCAATTATGAAAATGGCCAGCGCGCATTATGTTTCTTGTACGCACTGCTGACGTTTGACGCTGACATGCGGGCCGCGACGAAGACACTTCGCGGTCGGGCCGCCGGCAATGGCGTCCGGCGCTGGACAGTCGAAGGTCGGATACGGTCGCTGCGGCCTTGAAGCCGCTTGCACAAGCAGCCGGCGAACGCTTGCGAACGATTCACCCTTTAGCCACGGGTCGCGAGACATCGCTGATCCAGCCGCTCCACGACGGCGCGTACAGCCGTGACCCGTGCAGACCGGCGTACTCCATCGCCAGCAGGTTGTGGCACGCGGTGACACCGGAACCGCACATGTGCACCACGTCGGCGGGCTTGGTGTCGCCCAGTACCGCAGAGAACTCCGCGCGCAATTGCGCTGCCGGCTTGAAGCGGCCATCGTCGGCAAGGTTGTCGGGGAACGGCCGGTTCAACGCACCAGGCACATGGCCGCCGACGCGGTCCAGCGGCTCCACATCGCCGCGGTAGCGTGGTGCGGCGCGGGCATCCAGCAATTGCTGCGAACCCTCGCGCAGCGCTGCGGGGTCAATCAGCACCTGGGTTTCGTCATAGCGCAGCGTCACTTCGGTGGCGGCACGCGTCGCGGGCTCGCCTTCTTCCACCGGCAAACCGGCCTCTTTCCAGGCCGCAAAACCACCGTCGAGCACGGCCACGTCGCGCACCCCGGCCAGCCGCAACAACCACCCCAGCCGCGCCGCCGTCAGTGCGCCGCTGCCGGCGTCATAACTCACCACCGGCGTGCCGGCGCGCCAGCCCCAGCGCGACAACACGGCGCTGAAGGCCGAGGCCAGCGGCAACGGGTGGCGGCCCAGCCCTTCGTGCTGGCGCGAAAGGTCGGACAGATCGTGATCGAGGTTGGCGTAGACCGCGCCGGGAATGTGGCCCAGCCGGAATTCGCGCTCGCCCTTGCCGGGGTCGGCCAGGTCGAAGTTGCAGTCGACGATCAGCACCTCGCCCGGCTCCATGGCCGACAGCGTCGAGGGATCAA
>DATJCF010000052.1:0-3258 GCA_035514935.1 Rhodanobacter sp.
GTGCATTCCCACAGGTTTCCGCGCAACAGCGAGCCGATGCCGTAGAGCCCGGGTTGGGGGTTGCCGTCGGCATCCAGCAGCCGCCCGTCCGCTTCCGCAACGATGCCGAGCTGCAACGGATCGGGTGCCGCCAGTCCCTCCCGCAGGAGTTGGGCCAACAGCGGATCGCGTGCGTAGGCGAGTGCGGTGTCCAAGCCGGTGGCCTGGATCACCAGGTCGGCTTCGATCATGCTGATCAACTGGGTGGCGCGGCTGCGCAAGGTGATCGCGAGTGGGCCACATCCGCTGACGGCGAGCACGCGGGCGGCGTGAACCTGCAGCCGGCCCGACTCGACCAATGCCTCCGCGGTTTCGGCCGAGGCCGGTGCGGTGCGGTGGCGCGAGGCCTCCCAGATCCAGCGCACATGTCGAAGAAACTGGCGCCGTTGCGCCAGCGTGAGGCCTTGCCATAACCGCGCGTTGATTGGCCGCAGGCCATCGATGATGGCGCGCCAGTCCGTACCCGACGGATCGGCCAATGCCTCGCGAACCAGTCGCACCATTGGCGCCACCCCGTCGCACGCCAGCAGTGTCGTGTTGAGGTCTTCCTGGTACGGGTACGGCGCCAGCGGCCTGGCCGGATGGCGGAACGGCAGCAGGCCGTGGCGGGATACCGCAATCAGCTCGGCGCGCGGCCAGCGCGTGGCCGCGGAGATCAGCGTATCGACCGCGGTCAGCCCGGTGCCGATGACCAGCACGCGGCGCGGCGCACGGTCGGGTTCGGCCCGGCGCCATGGATCGAGCGCGTAGGCGCCGCTGGACAGGGCTTCCTCCGAGACGGTTTTCAGGGGGCGCGGTGTCAGCGCACCGATCGCCAGCACGGCCGCGTCGACCGCGAATGTGTCGCCGTTTTCCAGATCGATGCGATAGCCATGGCCCGCCTCCCGCTGGATGGCCGTCGCCTTTACATGGTGGATCTGGAAGCGGACGCCATAGGCCTGCGCTTCGCTCATGCGTGCGCGCACCTGGGCCTCGATGAATTCGCCGAAAAGCTGACGTGGCAGAAAATCGCTGCCTAGCGCCTGGCCCAACTGGCGGTTCGCATGCTGCAGAAAATCGTCCCTTTGGTCGGCGAACAGCCCCATGCCGGCCGCGCGCACGTTCAGAAGATGCCGGTTGTCGTCCGTGGTATAGGCCACGCCGCGTCCCGGAGCGACGCATCCGCTGATCCAGTGCACCGTCCCGCGATGATCCTGCCGTCGCAGCAGCTCGCCAAAAACCGCGGCCCCCGCGGCGCCGCCACCGATGATTGCGATGTCGTTCATAGGGAACTCCCTGTTGCGGGGACAGCTTGCCGGCGGCTTATTCCTGGAAGCGTCGCCAGTCCTGTCCCCTGGTTGGACTCACGGGTTCGCGGATTCCAGTTCGGCGCGCTGTGGCGTGCTGTCCCAACAGCCCGTGGCGTCCTTGCCGTAGGCGCGATAGCGCTCCAGCATGCCGCCGTAGATATGCAGCGACAGCGCCGGGCGCTGCGCGGACAAGTTGGTGCAGCGGTGCGCGTAGTCGTTTTCGGTAAACGTGGTGTGGTCGCCGACGCCCAGCAGCGTGACGTCGCGCGGGACGAGCTGCAGGGCCGGCGTCACCGTCATCGTGAACGATTCGACCTGCAGGACGCCGTCCAGCACCAGCTCGATGCCCCACAGCCCGTCATGGTCGTGGATCGGCGTCACATGGCCGGGTGGCCACGCGATCAGCAGCGCGGAGCAATCGTTGGCATCCCGCAGCGAGACGCGCCGGTAATCATTGCCGGTGCCGCCAAAGGCCGTGTCGTCCGCCGTGGGGCAGCCCTCCCACCAGGGTGCGCGCGCGAGAATGCGCGCCAGTTGCGCCACGTCGGCCATGCCGTCGTCGCCGATCGTCCGCTCGACGGCCGTCAACAGCCGATGGGTCCAGACAGCGGTGCCTCGATGGTTGGCGTTGCGCATAAACACCCCCCCTGAACTTGTGGGCCGGGGGGCGAATGAATCACGCCGCCGGTTAAGGAAGCGCTAGCCGAATGTCGGTATCTGGATGCATCTCGTGAACAGTAGTCGCAGGACTCCTGCCCGAACTACCCGACGCCGCAAGTCACAGGCGGCGTTCCCGCACCAGCACGACGACGGCGGTGCGGGGCAGTCATTTCACTGTGATACGAAATCCGTCTCAAAATAATCGTGCCGATGGCGGAGAGGCTACCCGCAAGGATGCGTCGACTGCGCTGAAGGTCTTGCTGAACAGCCACGCGGCATTCCCTCTCAGGGGCTACGGGGTCAGGTCCGGCATCATTGCATTCGGACTTCCCTTCGGCCCCGCAGACGATGCGTCCGACCGTGTGAAAGGGACCCCGAAGCCGGCGGCAATCTGCAAACGCTACGTTGCCAGACCTGACCCGTGATTTCCGACTCGTTGATTTCATGCCTTTAGTCATGGGTGATCAGCAGGCGCATTGGGTACGATCGGGGTTTGCCCACGTCGAGAGTCCTCCATGAAGCATCCCGTCGCGCTGGCCCTGGCCATTGCCCTGTCCGGCTCCATGGCCGCCTGTACCGATACAGAATCCGGCAAGAACGAATCCGCCACGTCCCAGGCGCAGAGCCCGGCAGTCGCCACCGACAGCAGCAATCCGTTTTTCGCTGAAAGTCCGCTGCCGCTGCATTACCCGCAGTTCGACAAGATCAAGGACAGCGATTTCGCGCCCGGTTTCGATCGCGGCATGGCCGACCAGCTGAAGGAAGTGGCGGCGATCGTCGACAACGCCGAAGCGCCGAGCTTCGACAACACCATCATCGCGCTGGAGAAATCCGGGCAGGTTTTGAGCCGTACCTCGACCGTGTTCTTCAGCCTGGTCGGCGTGGACACCAACGATGCGCGCAAGGCGATCCAGGCCGAGTACGCGCCGAAGCTGGCGGCGCATCGCGATGCGATCGCGTTGAACCCGAAACTTTTCGAGCGCATCCAGAAGCTGTACGACACGCGCGACAGCCTGGGCCTGGACGCCGAGGGCGTGCGCCTGATCGAGCGCTACCACACCGATTTCGTGCGTGCCGGCGCCCAGTTGTCCGAGGCCGACAAGGCGCGGCTGAAGGAGATCAATGGCGAGCAGGCGAAGCTGGGCACGCAGTTCAGCCAGAACGTGCTGGCCGAGGTCAACGACTCCGCCGTGGTGGTGGACACGAAGGAAGAACTCGCCGGCCTCACCGACGAGCAGATCGCTGCCGCCGCCAAGGCCGCGAAGGAGAA
>DATJCF010000053.1:0-13189 GCA_035514935.1 Rhodanobacter sp.
TACGTGACCTTCCAGAACAGCGGCGGCGCGGGTGCCGGCTCGGGTAGCGGTACTGCCACGGTGCAGTTCAAGGACGCGGTGCTGGAACTCAAGGTGACGCCGACGATCACGGCCGACAACCGCGTCTACCTGATGATCAACGTGAAGAAGGACGCCATCGCCGGTTACGTGCCGGTACCCGGCGGCGGCCAGATCCCGACCATCGACACCCGCGAGATCAACACCTCGGTGCTGGTGGACAACGGGCAGACCGTGGTGCTGGGTGGCATCTACGAGATCAACAAGGCCAACTCCACGTCCAAGGTGCCGGGCCTGGGTGATATTCCCGGTATCGGTGTGCTGTTCCGCAAGACGTCGCGCAACGAGAGCAAGGCCGAGCTGCTGATCTTCGTGACGCCGCGCATCCTCAGCGAGACCTTGCAGTAAAGCGGGCTTGCCCACGCATGGAAAAGGCGGCTTCGGCCGCCTTTTTCTTGCCGGTTGTCCGTGTCGATTAAACTTCCGGCCATCATCGTGGTCAGTTGCACGCCTGCGCCTGCAGGCGTTGCATCCCCCGCCGCGTACCGAACCCCATCGGCAAAGGCAGCGTCGTTCGCGCCTCTTGAACGGCAATGCGGTTCAATCGTGCAGGTGCGGGGCCATCGGCCCTGCTCCTGCCGCAGGCATCCAAGCCAGCAAAAACGGAATCGATGATGGATATGCCCGAAACGCCCGCCCTGAACCCCTTGCAGCAATCCTTTGCGCAACTGCGCGAAGACCTGCAACGCTGCATCATCGGTCAGCCGCATCTGATCGACTGCCTGCTGGTTACCTTGCTGGCGGACGGGCATCTGCTGGTGGAAGGCGCACCAGGCCTGGCCAAGACCACGGCGGTGAAGGCGCTGGCGTCGCGGATCGAGGCGGACTTCCACCGGGTGCAATTCACGCCTGACCTGTTGCCGGCCGACCTCACCGGCACCGACGTTTTTCGCCCGCAAACGGGCAGCTTCGAATTCGAACGTGGGCCGCTGTTCCACAACATCGTGCTCGCCGACGAGATCAACCGCGCGCCAGCCAAGGTGCAGTCGGCGCTGCTCGAAGCGATGGCCGAGCAGCAGATCACGGTGGGTCGCGCCACCTGGCATCTGCCGGACTTGTTCATGGTGATGGCGACCCAGAACCCGATCGAGCAGGAAGGCACGTTTGCGCTGCCGGAGGCGCAGCTCGATCGCTTTCTGATGCATGTCACCATCGGCTATCCGGATGCCACGGCCGAGCTGGCCATCCTCAAGCTGGCACGCGAACAGGCCAGTCGCCACGCGCATCCCGTCGCCGCCACGCCCGCATTGTTGAGCCAAGCCGACGTGTTCGCCGCGCGCGACGCGGCCATGGCGGTGCATATGAGCTCCGCGCTGGAGGAATACCTCACCCAACTGGTGCTGGCCACGCGCGATGCCGACCGCTACGGCGCCGAGCTGAAGCGCTGGATCGCGTGGGGCGCCAGCCCGCGCGCCACCATCGCGCTGGACCGCTGCGCCCGCGCCCGCGCCTGGCTGGCTGGGCGCGACTACGTGCTGCCGGAGGATGTGCACGGTATCGCACATGAAGTACTGCGCCACCGGGTGCTGCTGAGCTACGAGGCCGAAGCCGAGGGTATCCGGCCCGATCAGGTGATCGCCCGCCTGCTGGATCTCGTGCCGCTGCCGTGAGCGCCGTCGCAGCACCACGCCCCGATGGCGACGGCCGCAGCAGCGTGTCGTTGGCCGAGCTGATCGCGCTGCGGGCGCGGGTCGGGCGCGCGCGCATGGCGCCAATGCCAAGTCATGCGGCGCGCAGCGGACAACAGTCCAGCCGTCTATACGGCCGCGGCATGGATTACGCCGAGTCGCGCGTCTACCAGGCCGGCGACGATGTGCGGCGGCTGGACTGGCGGCTGACCGCGCGCAGCGGAAAACTGCATACCAAACTATTTCAGGAGGATCGCGAGGGCTGTTTGATGATCCTGCTGGACACTCATGCCAGCATGCGCTTCGGTACCCGTCGGCGCTTCAAGTCGGTGCAGGCGGCGCGGTTTGCGGCGTGTGCCGCGTGGTATGCGGCGCGCGCGGGCGAGCGGGTTGGGGTCATGGCGTTCGGCCAGGTCGATGCGCTGCTGCGACCGCGATCCGGCGCGCGCGGCGCGCTGGCAGTCTGCGGCGCGCTGGCCGAATGGGACCTTCATGGTGAACAGCAGCCGGGGCGCGCCGAACCATTGTCCGATGCCCTGTTGCGCACCAGTCGGTTGCACGGTGCGAACCGCGTGTTGCTGATCAGCGACGGATTCAGTTGCGATGCGGACGCACGCCAGCGATGGCTGGCCTTGCGCCAGCATGTCGGCGCCAGCGTACTGGTGGTGGCCGACGCCCTGGAGCAATCGCTGCCACCGTCGGGCCGTTATCCACTCGAGCATGCGGGCGAACGTTACGACGTGGTGTTGCATGGCGAACGCCAGCGCCGCGCCTTCCAGCAGACGCTGGGCACCGGCAGCGCGCGGCTCGGGCAACTGGCCCAGTCCACCAGCACACGCTGGCAGAACGTGGACACGCAGACCGATCCGCTGACGGCCGTGTCCGCCGTGCTGGGTTCGGCGAAGGGGGCGAGGTGATGGCCCCGATCGCCATGCCGGCATCCGCGGCATCCACGCAAGGCCCCGTGCTGCGCGATATCCATCTGCCGCCGGAACCTTCCTGGTGGCCACCCGCGCCGGGATGGTGGGTGCTTGCCGCGTTGGTCCTCGTCGGCGTGTTGCTGGCGGTATGGGGCTGGCGTCGGCATCGGCAAACGGTGCGCCGACGTCAACGCATCCTGAGCGAACTGGAGCAGGTGGCGACGCAATACGGGCAGAATGGCAACGCCGCCGCGCTGGCCGGCGGCATCCAGCAATTGCTGCGGCGGGTAGCGCGTCTGCACGTACCGATGGCCGCACAACAACGCGGTGAGGCATGGCGCCAGACGCTGGCGCGGATGCCGCTGGATCCCGGAGCGCTGGATATTCTGGTGATGCTGGATCGGCACATCTATCAACCGGGCCCGTTCGATCACACCGCGGCTCTGCATGCCGCACGGGAATGGTTGCGGCTGGGGTTACGCGACAAATATTGGAAGCGCCGCAACCACGCGGTGGCCGATCCAGTGCCGGAGTCGAGCCATGTTTGAGTTCGCCTGGCCGTGGATCGCCGTGCTGCTGCCGTTGCCGTGGCTGCTGCGTCGTGTCGTGCGCGCGGCGGCGCCGGTGCAGGCGCTGCATCTGCCGCAGCCAGGTGTGCAACTGTCGCGCGCTGCGGGTCGGGCGACACGCGGGGTGATGCCGTGGCTGCTGGCGCTGGCCTGGCTGTGCCTGCTGGCGGCGGCGGCGCGGCCGCAGTGGATCGGTCCGCCACAGGCGCAGCAGCGCAGCGGGCGGGCGCTGATGATGGCGGTGGATCTGTCCGGCAGCATGCAGACCGATGACATGGAGCTGGCCGGCCAGCGGGTCAGCCGCTTCGGCGCGGTGGAAGCGATCGCGGGTGATTTCATCAGCCGCCGCAGCGGCGACGAGCTGGGCTTGATCCTGTTCGGCAGCCAGGCGTTTCTGGTGACGCCGCTGACCTACGATCTCGGCGCCGTGCGCGCGCAGTTGCAGGGCGCCGCGGTTGGCCTCGCCGGCACCGAGACGGCCATCGGCGACGCCATCGCGGTGGCAGTGAAACGCCTCGCCGCGCTACCCGAACCGGCACGCGTGCTGGTGCTGCTCACCGACGGCGTCAACAACGCCGGCAGCATCGAACCGCGCGAAGCGGCGCGCGCCGCCAAGGCCGCCGGCGTGCGCATCTACACCATCGGCATCGGCGCCACGCGGATGCGCGTACCCGGTTTCTTCGGCAGCCAGTTGGTGAATCCGTCGGCCGACCTGGATGCCGACATGCTCACCGCGATCGCGAAGGAGACCGGCGGCCGCTTCTTCCGCGCCACCGACAGCGACGAGCTGGCCGACGCGTACCGGGCGATCGATGCACTGGAACCGATGCCCCAGCACGGCCCCGCACTGCGGCCACGCCACGAATGGTTCCGCTGGCCGTTGGGCGCAGCGGTGATCCTGCTGTTGCTGGCGATGGCGTCGCGGCGAAATGCGCGACCGCTGGAGTCGGCCGCATGAACCAGGTCGTGCAGCATTTTCATTTCCTGCAGCCGTGGTGGCTGGCCGCGCTGTTGTTGCTGCCGCTGGGGTGGTGGCTGGGCGCGCGACGCGATTCGGCGCAGCGCGAATTGTCGCGCCTGGTCGACGCCGAACTGCTGCCACATCTGCTACGGGGGCGCGCCGGTTCGTCGCGCCTGCCGTTGTGGCTGTTTGCCGCGGGCTGGACACTGGCGGCGCTGGCCATGGCCGGTCCGACCTGGAGCCAGGTGGAGCAACCGCTGTACGCCAAGCGCGCGGCGCAGGTGGTGGCGATCTCGCTGTCCCAGCGCATGCTGGCGCACGACGTCGCCCCCAGCCGCATCGCGCGGGCGCGTTTCAAGGTGCACGACCTGCTGGCCAGCAACCGCGACGGACTCAACGCGCTGATCGGCTACGCCGGCGAGGCCTTCGTGGTGGCGCCGCTGACTACCGACGTCCACAGCCTGGACGACCTGCTGGATGCGATGGCGCCCGACACCATGCCGGTCGACGGCAATGATGCGGCGCGCGCCATCGAACGCGGCGTGGCTCTGATCAAGGGCGCCAAGGTGGCGAACGCCTCGTTGGTGCTCGTCACCGACCAGGCCGATGACGCCGCGCAAACCGCGGCACGCGCCGCGCGCGTGGCCGGCGTGCGCGTGTCGGTGCTTGGCGTGGGCACCACGCAGGGCGGTCCGGTGCCGCTGGCCGATGGTTTCCTGCACGATGGCCAAGGTCATTTGCTGCTGGCCAAACGCGATGACGCCGCGCTGGCCGCGCTGGCCGCCGCCGGCGGTGGCAGCTATGTGCCGATGAGCGCCGACGGTGCCGATGTGCAGGCCTTGCATGGTTTGTTGCGGACCGCGTCCGGCACCGTGCCGACCAGCCAGAAGGGCGACCAGTGGCAGGATCAGGGCGCGTGGCTGTTGTTGCCGCTGCTGTTGATTGCGGCGCTGGCGTTCCGCCGTGGCTGGCTGTTGCTGTTGCCGTTGATCCTGCTGCCGTGCCTGCCCACCGCGGCGCAAGCCGGCACCTGGCAGGACTGGTGGCAGCGGCCGGACCAGCAGGCCGTGCAGGCGTTGCAGCAAGGCAGGCCGAAACAGGCACAGCAACTGGCCCGCGACCCGCAGTGGCGCGGTGCCGCCGCCTACCGTGCCGGCGATTACGCCGCGGCGGCCAAGGCGCTGCAAAAAGCGCCGGGCGGCGATGCGGCGTACAACCTCGGCAACGCGCTGGCGCGGCAGGGCCACTATCCGCAGGCCATCGCGGCCTACGACCGCGCATTGAGAATCGATCCGGCCAACGCCGATGCCTCGGCCAACCGCAAGGCGGTGGAAGACTGGCTACGCCAGCAACAGAAGAAACCACCACCGGACGAATCACAGTCCCAGGCTGCCAAGAAGGGTGACAAGAACTCGCCCTCCCAAAACCAGAACGGACAGGGCCGGAACGGGCAGGACAAGAACAAGCCGGAGAACCCGGATTCCTCGCAAGGTTCGGACGGAAAGCCGCCGCCGAAGTCGTCGGAAAAAAGTCAGGCAGACCAGGACAAGTCGAAGCCGGAAGACGCCAAGCCAGCCGGGCAGGACCGCCAAAGTGCCGATTCGGATGCAGGCAAATCGGACCAGCAGGACAAGGCCAGGGATGCAGGCAAGGACGCCGGCAGCAATTCGCCGGACAAGCCCGCATCGCCGCCATCGGCTGAGCAGAAGGCGCGCGTGGAACAGGCGCAGCAGGCGCTGAAACAGCAGATGGACGACGCGCTGGCCGGTTCGAAGAAAGACGATTCGCCGCCGACGCATCAGCTGGGCGCGGTCGGCGACGAGGATGCCAGCTCGAAGTTGCCGGCCGATCTGCGCCAGGCGTTGCAGCGGGTACCGGATGATCCGGGTGCCTTGCTGCGGCGAAAATTCGAACTGGAATATCAGCAGCGCCATGGCGGCGCATCGAGCGAGGATGCCCAACCGTGAAATTCCGTCACCTGCTGGCCCTGCTGCCGTGGTTGCTGATGCCCGTGTTGAGCCACGCCGCCAGCGTGCAGGCCACGCTCAATCGAAACACCGTGCAACTGGGCGAAACCGTCACCCTCAACCTGCGCATCAACGATTACAACGGCAACCTGCCCACACCGGATCTCAGCGCGCTGAACCGGGATTTCAGCATCCTGGGCACGTCGCAAAACCGCAGCCTCAGCATCATCAATGGCAGCCGCACCTCCGAGCTGACCCTGGGTGTGGCGCTGCGACCGCGCCATACCGGCACGCTGGAGATTCCTGCGTTGACACTGGCCGGCATGCAGACTGCGCCACTGCAATTGCAGGTGGACCCCGCCGATCCGAACGCGGCCCGTTCCGCGCAGGGCGACGTGTTCATGGAGGCCCAGGTCGAGCCGGGCCAGGCTTATGTGGGGCAGCAGTTGAGCTATGTGGTGCGACTGTATTACGCGGTCGACCTCAGCGGCGGTTCGCTCGACACGCCGCAGATCGACGGCGTGCAGGTCAGCCGCATTGGCGATGATCTCAAGTACAGCACCCAGCGTGGCGGCCGCTCCTACAGCGTGCTGGAACGCCGCTTTGCGTTGACTCCGCAGCGGGCCGGCCACATCGAGATTCCGCCGCTGGCGTTCCAGGGCGAGATGGTCGACCCGCGCGACCCGAACAGCTTTTTCGGCGCCAGCACCCCGGTGAGCGCGAGTGCGCCGAGCGCGTCGGTCGAGGTCAAGGCCGCGCCGGCGGACTGGGGCAAAAGCGCATGGCTGCCGGCGCGCGAATTGACCCTGACCCTCAGCGGGTGGCCCGACAGCAGCGATCAGGTGCGGGTAGGGCAGCCGCTCAACCTGCGCATGAAACTGCAGGCCACCGGCATTCCCTTCGAAGCCTTGCCCGCGCTCAGCCTGCCCCGGATCGACGGTGCCACGGTGTACCCGGACAAGCCGGTGACCGGCACCGACAACGACGGGCGCTGGCTGAAAGGACATCGCGAGCAGGCGTTTGCCGTGGTGCCCACCCGCGCGGGCACGCTGACCTTGCCTGCCACCACGCTGAAGTGGTGGAACGTGCAGACCAATTCTGAGGCGGTGGCGCGCATCCCCGCGCACAGCGTGACCGTGCTGCCGGCCGCGGCCGCGGGCGCGGCAAGCGCGGCTGCAGTGCCGCCATCGGCAACCACGGCAGATGCCGAAACGGCATCGCCGCCGGTGTCCACGACCGCCGCAGGCGCCGCGCCATGGTGGCGTTGGCTGGCGCTGGCCAGCATCGGCCTGTGGTTGCTGAGCGGGCTGGGGTGGCTGCTGTGGCGTTGGCGTCGACGTCGTGCATCGGTGGCCGTGACAACCGTGGCCGCGCCGGATACGACGCGGCAGTTGCGGCTGGCTTTTCTCGCGGCGGCGCGCGGCAGCAATGCCGCAGCGCAGGTGCGCAGTCTGCTGGCGTGGGCCCGTGCCGAGCGGCCTCTGTTGCGGAATCTGGGCGACCTTTCCGCCGCGCTGGCCGACGAAGCGCAGCGCCGCGCAATCGATCATCTGCAGCAACGCCATTATGCCGGCGCGGTGTCGGGCGAAGACGATCTGGCAGCCGTGTTCAAGCGCGGCTTCGTCTGGCGGTCGTCAGATCCGACGTCCACCGATCAGGATCTGCCGCCGCTGTATCCGTTCAATCTTCACTGAGCGCCTGGCGCAGGATGGCGGCCATCGCCTCGCTGAAGGCACACAGCTGCACGTCGATGGCCGGATCGCCGGCCAGTTCCGCCCGCACGCTGGTCACGACGATGCGTGCGGCGGCCTCGGCGGGATAGCCGTACACACCGCAGCTGATCGCCGGAAACGCGATCGTGCGCAACCGGTGCCCGCGCAGCAATTGCGCGTGGCGATAGCAGTCCGCGAGCAACGCCGGCTCGCCGCTTTGGCCACCATGCCAGACCGGCCCCACGGTATGGATCACGTGGCTCGCCGGCAGGTCGAAACCCGGGGTGATACGCGCTTCGCCGGTGGGGCAGCGGATGCCGGGCGCCAGTTCCGGCAGGGCGCGGCAGGCTGCCAATAACCGCGGTCCGGCGGCGCGGTGGATGGCGCCGTCCACGCCGCCGCCACCGAGCAGGTCGGGATGGGCTGCGTTGACGATGGCGTCGGCGCTCAGGCGGGTGATATCGGCGGTGATGACGTGGATGGGCATAAGGCTTGGTTTGGCGGATGGCCCCGACGTATGCTGCAAACGAAGTACGTGCCGGGTGAAGAAGGGTCAGCAAATCATGGCAAAAACAGAAGACGTCTCCTTCGGCTATCTGCTCAGCGACGTGACCTTGCTGTTCCGCAAGCATTTCGACCGGCGCGCGGTGGCGTTCGGGCTGACCCGGGCGCAGTGGCGTGCCACCAAGGTGTTGTACCACCGCGAGGGTTTGCGGCAGACCGAGCTGGCCGAATTCCTGGAGATGGAGCCGATCGCCGTGGGCCGCGTGATCGACCGCCTGCAGGCCGCCGGTTTCGTCGAACGCCGCCCCGATCCGAAGGATCGCCGCGCCTGGCGGCTCTATGTCACCGAGCAGTCGCGTGAAGTCATCGGCGGCATGGAGTTGATCGCCCGCGGCCTGCGCAAGGATGCCACCCAGGGCATCGCGCACAGCGAGCTGGAGCAGGCACTGGCGGTGATCGGCCGGATCAAGGACAACCTGCTGGCGCTGGAACAGGCCGACGACAGCAACTGACGTCGGTCGCCTCTGCGGCCAGTGCCAACCGTCGCAGCCCGGCAGCGGCGGATCGGCGACATAATGAGGATTCATGCGAGTACCCGGTCAACCGTTGCACGGGGACCCGCGTTGTAGTGCTGTTGTTCGCTTTCGCCGCTGCGGCAACCGCTGTCGCTTCCGCCATTCCCCCGCCGCGCCCCGCGGTGTGCCGATCGAGAATCCGCCGCACATGTCCTGGAAAAAAGTCGCCCTCATTGCCGCTGTCTTGCTGGTGATCGCGTTGGCGCTGCATTTCGGGAAATCAGTCGACGACGCCGGAAAAACGACGGGGCATGTTGTCACCTCGGTACCGGTCGAGGCGGCCAGCGCGCGACGCGGCGATATCGAGCTTTCGTTGCAACTGGTGGGTCGGGTGGAAGCATGGTCCACGGTGACCGTGCGGGCACGGATATCGGGCCAGCTGGAGTCGCTGTCATTCACGCCGGGCAGGCACGTGCGCAAGGGCAGCGTGCTGGCGCAGGTCGACCCGCGATTGCTGCAGGCGCAACTGGACCAGGCGCGCGGCAATGTGGCGCGCGACCGCGCGCAACTGCAGAAGGCGCAGGCCGACCAGAAGCGTTATGCCGACATGCTGGGCAAGGGCTTTGTCTCGCGCGCCGATTACGACCTGTACCAGGCCAACCTGGCCGTGGCCAAGGCCACGCTGCAAAGCGACCAGGCCGCGCAGGAGCTGGCCCAGGCGCAATTCGACTACGCCCGCATCGTGGCCCCGTTCGACGGCGTCACCGGCGCACCGCTGGTGTATCCGGGCGCGCAGATCAGCGCCGACAGCACCGACATCGTGGTGCTCAACCAGGTCGAGCCGGTGCGCGTGGCGTTCAACATTCCCGAGGACACGCTGAGCGCCGTGCGCGATGCGCTGGCGCGCGGCGACGTGCCGGTGCAGGTGACGGTATCCGGCGACCACGGCGCGCCGCTGGCCGGCACGCTTGAGTTCGTCGACAACGCGGTGGACGCCAGCACCGGCACCATCGTGCTGAAGGCGCGCTTCGACAACGCCGATTACCGCCTCACTCCGGGCCAGTTCGTGCAGGTGAGCCTGCCCACCACGCGGTTGACCAACGTGGTCAGCGTACCGGTGCACGCGTTGCAGAGTTCCACCAACGGCAGCTTCGTGTTCGTGCTGGGCGCCGATGGGAAAGTACAGCAGCGCCCGGTCACCGCTGGCCCCACCAGTGCGGGACGCACCGTGATCGACAAGGGCCTGCAAGGCGGCGAAAGAGTGGTGACCGAGGGGCAGATGCTGCTGGTCGACGGGGCGAGCGCGCATGTCGTCGCGCGCTGAGTTCGGTATGGCCGTCCATACGGCTGGCGCCACATTGCCGGGGGTCGCGCGATGAACATTCCCCAGCTCTGCATCCGTCGCCCGGTGATGACCACGCTGCTGATGACGGCATTGCTGGTGTTCGGCATCGTGGCGTATCCGCAATTGCCGGTGAACGAGCTGCCGAACGTGGATTTCCCCACCATCAGCATCAGCGCCAAGCTGCCCGGCGCCTCACCGGAAACGATGGCGTCGGCGGTGGCCACGCCGCTGGAGGGCAAGCTCTCCACCATCGCCGGCATCAGCTCGATGAGCTCGACCAGCGCGCTCGGCTCCACCTCGATCACGCTGACCTTCGAACTGGACCGCAACATCGACGCCGCCGCGCAGGACGTGCAATCGGCCATCTCCTCGGCCTTGCGCCAGTTGCCGAAGGAGATGACCACGCCGCCCACCTTCCGCAAGGTGAACCCGGCCGACGCGGCGATCCTGTACCTGGCGATGAGCTCCTCGACGATGCCGTTGACCCAGGTCGACGAATACGCCGAGACCGAACTGGCGCAGCAGTTGTCGATGGTCGACGGCGTGGCGCAGGTGAATGTGTACGGCTCGCAGAAATATGCCGTGCGCATCAGCGTGGATCCCGACCGGCTGGCTGCCGCCGGCATCGGTATCGACCAGGTGCAGAACGCGATTGCCGACGCCAACGTCAACCAATCCACCGGCTCGCTGTATGGCGCGCGCCAGCAGTTGCCGATCCGCAGTGATGGCCAGCTGCAACGCGCGGCGGCGTACAACGACGTGGTGGTGGCGTACCGCAACGGCGCGCCGGTGCATGTGCGCGATATCGGCGTGGCGCGCGACAGTGTGCAGGACGACCAGAAATCCAGCTCGTACAACGGCACCCGCGCGATCGTGCTGGCGATCCAGCGCCAGCCCGGCGCCAACACCGTGGCCACGGTGGATCGCATAAAAGAGGTACTGCCCAGCTTCCGCGCCGGCCTGCCGCCGTCGGTGAAACTGGCCACGCTGTACGACCGCTCGCAGTCGATCCGTGCCTCGGTGGACGATGTGCAATTCACCCTGCTGCTGGCCGGCGTGCTGGTGGTGTTCGTGATCTACCTGTTCCTGGGCAGCCTTTCCGCCACGTTGATTCCCGCGGTCGCCTTGCCGATTTCCGTGCTGGGTACGTTCGGCGTGATGTATGCGCTGGGCTACAGCCTCGACAACCTGTCGCTGCTGGCGCTGACCCTGGCGGTCGGTTTCGTGGTGGACGACGCGATCGTGATGCTGGAAAACATCGTGCGCCACATGGAGGCCGGCGTGCCGCCTTACGAGGCCGCGCTGCAGGGCGCCAGCGAAATCGGCTTCACCATTTTCTCGATGACGCTGTCGCTGATTGCCGTGTTCATCCCGGTGATGTTCATGGGCGGCATCGTGGGACGGTTGTTCCACGAGTTTGCGGTGGTGATCAGCGTGGCGATCCTGATCTCCGGCATCGTGGCGATCACGCTGACGCCGATGCTGTGCAGCCGCTTCGTCAAAGGCCACGACCAGGCGCGGAAGAACTGGCTGGTGGGCGGTTTCGACCGCGGCTTCAACGCCGTGCAGCGCGGCTATTCGGACAGCCTGCGTTGGTGCATGGATCGCCCGCGCATCGTGCTGGCCGCGTTCGGCCTGAGCCTGCTGGCCACCGCGCTGCTGTTCTACGTGGCACCGAAGGATTTCATTCCGGCCGGCGACAACGGCCAGCTGCACGTCAACACTGAGGGGCCGGAGGATATTTCCTTCGAGGGCATGGGCGCGCGTCAGCAGCAACTGGTCGACATCGTGGCGAAGGACCCGAACATCGCCGGCTACATGTCCAGCATCGGCGCCGGTGGCTCGCGCAGTACGGTCAACAACGGCTCGATCCTGCTGATGCTGGAACCGGCCAGCGAGCGCAAGCTCGATCCGGAGCAGATCATCCAGGAGCTGCGGCCGAAGCTGGCCAAGGTTCCCGGCATCCGCGCGTATATCCAGAACACGCCGGCGATCCGCATCGGCGGCCGCCAGTCCAAGTCGCAATACCAGTACACGCTGCAGTCGATCGACATGCCGGCGCTGTACGACTGGAGCGGCAAGGTCACGCGTGCGTTCGCCGCGCTGCCGGGGTTCGAGGACGTCACCAACGACCTCGATCTCAACAGCCCCTCGATCGTGGTGAACGTGGACCGCAGCAAGCTGGCGCCGCTGGGGCTCACCATGGCGCAAGTGCAGACCGCGCTGGGTATCGGCTTCGGCGAGAACCAGATCTCCACCATCTACGGTTCGGCCACGCAGTACTGGGTGATTCTGCAGGTGGATCGCAAGCTGCAGAACGATCCGGCGGTGCTGTCGCGGCTTTATGTCACCTCCCGCAGCGGCGCCCTGGTGCCGCTGAACGCGGTGGCCAGTTTCAAGCGCGAGCCGCAGGCGCTCACCGTGAATCACCAGGGCCAGCTGCCGGCGGTGACGGTGTCGTTCAACCTGGCGCCGGGCTACAGCCTCAGCGATGCGGTGGCCAGCATCGATGGCGCGATGCAGAAGATGGGCCTGCCGGCCACCATCAGCGGCAGCGTGCAGGGCACCGCGCAGGCGTTCCAGCAATCCATGCAGGGCATGGGCATGCTGTTGCTGCTGGCGGTGTTCGTGATCTACCTGGTGCTGGGCATCCTCTACGAAAGCTTCATCCACCCGCTGACGATCCTGTCCGGCTTGCCGGCCGCGGCGGTCGGCGCGTTGCTGACGCTGGTGATCTTCCATGCCTCGCTGGACCTGTTCGCCTTCGTCGGCATCGTGATGCTGATCGGCATCGTCAAGAAGAACGCGATCATGCTGATCGACTTCGCGCTGGAGCGTCAGCGCGAGGAAGGCATGCCGCCGGCGCAGGCGATCTTCGAGGCCTGCCGCGTGCGTTTCCGCCCGATCATGATGACTTCCATGGCCGCGATGGCCGGCACCCTGCCGATCGCGCTGGGCATCGGCGCCGGCGCCGAGGTGCGTCGCTCGCT
>DATJCF010000054.1:0-7681 GCA_035514935.1 Rhodanobacter sp.
CCGTCCACGAATTCGTAGGCGCGCGGCAGGGGCGACGCCAGTGCGTGCATGTCCAGCGCGAATGCGCCCGCGGCGGTGCCCGCATTCAGGTCCTCGGACAGCGCATTGAGCCGCGGCGCGGTGCCGGACCAGTCATCCAGCGCAGCCTGCAGCGTCACGGCGATACCGGTGGCACGAACCGCGCGGGTGAGATCGCGGCTGGCCACTACCAGCGTGCCGTCGCGACCGCCTTCCTTGAGAGTTGCAAGTTTCATCGGGACTCCGGATTCATCTAACCACAACCTTCCACGTAATCGATTTGCGGCGGCACACCGACGCGCCACCGCGTGATCTTGCCCTGCGCATCGGTCTCGAACACCAGCACTTCGTCGCCGTGCGGCGCGGCGATGCGCAGGTAGCTTGCGCCGCTGACGTACTTGTGTGGCTGCGCATCCACGTGTGCGTACAGTGCACGGATCCGCGCCTCGTCCATGCCGACCTTGCCGCCGCCCGGCGCGGTCTCCTTCACGGTGCCGACGTCGTAGCGCACGAAACGGCCGCCCTCGAACATGAAGGCGACATCCGCCGGCGGCGTCACCCCTTTCGGCGTCTTGTGGAAACAGCTCGACCCCGGTGACGGTGCGCCCTTCAGCTCGCCACGCCAGGCTTCTGCGAACGCCGCTTCGTCCATCCCGAAACGCACGTCACCGTAGCCGTCGTAGCGTGCCGATGAGGCAGGCGCAATGTTCGCCACCGCGGGCACGACGGCCGAGCTGGCCGATGCCGCCGGCGGGTCGTGGCTGCCGCAGGCGACCAGCAGCACCGCGCCGGCGATGACGAAGGCCGCACGCATCACGGTTTGTTTCCGCCATCGAAATGCTTCGCGATGCCCTGCCAGCAAGTGTAGTAATCGCCCTGCAACTGCGGCGAGGCCAGCGCCTGCGCGGTGGGGCGGATCACCTTGCGCGTCTCGAACATGAAGGCCATGGTGCCGCCGATCACGTCGGCTTTCGACGGATCGGCATTCGACGCTTTCTCGAACGTGGCCGCATCCGGCCCGTGCCCGCTCATGCAGTTGTGCAGCGATGCGCCGCCAGGCACGAAACCCTCCGCCTTGGCGTCGTACACGCCGGCGATCAGGCCCATGAACTCGCTGGCTACATTGCGATGGAACCATGGCGGCCGGAACGTGTGCTGGGCCACCAGCCAGCGCGGCGGGAAAATCGCGAAATCCACGTTGGCCGTGCCCGCGGTATCGCTGGGCGAGGTCAGCACGGTGAAGATGGACGGATCGGGGTGGTCGTAGCTGATCGAGCCGATCGTGTTGAAGCGGCGCAGGTCGTATTTGTACGGCGCGTAATTGCCGTGCCAGGCGACCACGTCCAGCGGCGAGTGGTCGATCTTCGCCGACCACAACGCACCCTGGAATTTCGCCACCAGCTCGAATGCGCCATCGACGTCTTCATAGGCGGCGCATGGGGTGAGGAAGTCGCGCGTGTTGGCCAGGCAGTTGGAACCGATCGGGCCCAGCTCGGGCAGGCGCAGCAGCGCGCCGAAGTTCTCGCAAACGTAGCCGCGGGCGGTGCCATCAAGCAACTCGGCCCGGAAACGCACGCCACGCGGGATCACCGCGATCTCCTGCGGCTCGACCTCGATCACGCCCAGCTCGGTCGCCAGCCGCAAGCGGCCCTGCTGCGGCACGATCAGCAGCTCGCCGTCGGCATCGTAGAAAAACCGGCCCTGCATCGACCGGTTCGCGGCATAGAGGTGAATGCCCACGCCGGCCTGCTCGGCCGGCCCGCCGTTGCCGGCCAGCGCGGTGAGGCCGTCGACGAAATCGGTGGGCGCGTCGGGCAACGGCAACGGATCCCAGCGCAACTGGTTGGGTGTGGCCGGCGCTTCATCGAAACGGTTGTGGAAGGTGGCGTGCACCAGCGGCTGGAACGGCTCGTGGACGGCGGCGGGTCGAATCCGGTACAGCCAGCTGCGCCGATTGGCGTGGCGCGGCGCGGTGAACGCGGTACCGGAAAGCTGCTCGGCATACAGACCGTGTGCCACGCGCTGCGGCGAATTCTGTCCTGCGGGCAGCGTGCCCTTGATCGCTTCGCTGGCGAATTCGTTGGCGAAGCCGGATTGGTAGTTGGCGACCGTCGCAGACATGCGCTTGCCCTTGGCTTTTAAAGCCCCTCTCCCGACGGGAGAGGGGCTTTAAAGCCTACAGCACCCCCCGCTTCATCTGATCCCGCTCGATACTCTCGAACAGCGCCTGGAAATTGCCCTCACCGAATCCTTCGTTGCCCTTGCGCTGGATGATCTCGAAGAAGATCGGGCCGATACAGTTCCGGGTGAAGATCTGCAGCAGTTTGCGCTGGTGGGTTTCGGGGTCGGCGTCGATCAGGATCTTGTTGCGCGCCAGCCGCGGCACGTCCTCGCCGTGGTTGGGCACGCGCTCGTCGATCACCTCGTAATACGTATCGGGCGTGTCGAGGAAGGCCACGCCGGCGGCGCGCATCTTTTCCACCGTGGCGTAGATGTCGTCGGTGAAGCAGGCGATGTGCTGGATGCCCTCGCCCTTGTACGCGTCGAGGTACTCGTTGATCTGGCTTTTCGGGTCGTCGGACTCGTTGAGCGGGATGCGCACGATACCGTCGGGGGCGGTCATCGCCTTGGATACCAGACCGGTCTTGGCGCCCTTGATGTCGAAGTAGCGGATCTCGCGGAAATTGAACAGACGCTCGTAGTAATCCGACCACTTCCGCATGTTGCCGAAGTACAAATTGTGGGTCAGGTGGTCGATGAAGGTGAGGCCGAAGCCGGTCGGGTTCTGCGCCACGCCATCGATAGGCTCGTAGTCACCGTCGTAGATGCTGCCGGCGTCACCGTAGCGGTCCACCAGGTACAGCATGCAATCGCCGATACCCTTCACCACCGGCGCATTCACCGCCTTGGTGTCGGCCTTCTCGGTAAACGCTTCGCCGCCATTGCCCAGCACGGCCCGCAGCACCTCGGCGGCCGGTTTGCGGAAGCGGATGGCGAAACCGCAGGCACTGGGGCCATGCGCCTGCGCGAAGGCCACGGCGAAGGAGTCGGGGTCCTCGTTGACGAGGAAGTTCACGCCGTTCTGGCGATAGACGATAATCGGGCGGTGCTTGTGCCTGAGCACGGCGACAAAACCCATGCGCTGGAAAAGGGTATGCAGTTCGGCCGCGCGCCCGGGCGGCGCGGCAAACTCGACGAATTCGAAACCGTCGATACCCATCGGATTCTCGAACGTGGCGACCTGCATGCCGGGATCGGGCTTGGTGTTCATGGCACTCTCCGGTTCAACACGGGCGAAATGACTCTGAGCGCCGCAAGGATGCGCTGCTGCCCGCGAAAGGATTTGCATGCCGATGTTATAGTTACAACTGAAACCAGTTGCAAGGAGCACTGCCGCAGTGTCGACCGACCGCAAACGCATCCCCGCCAGCGCCGAGCACGCGCCGCTCGAACTGGAACACTTCCTGCCGTACCGGTTGTCGATCCTGTCCAACGCGATCAGCCAGTCGATCGCCGACGACTACCAGCGCCGCTACGACCTCAGCATGACCGAGTGGCGGGTGATGGCCGTGCTGGCCCGCTTCGACGGTTTGTCCGCCCGCGAAGTGGCCGAGCGCACCCTGATGGACAAGGTGGCGGTGAGCCGTGCGCTGGCGCGGCTGGTGGAAGCAGGCCGCGTCACCCGCGCCACCCATGCGGGCGACAAGCGCCGCTCCGTGCTTGGCCTGTCCGAAGCCGGCTGGGCCTTGCACGATGAGGTGGCGCCGATGGCGCGTGCGCGCGAGCGCGAAGTGCTGGCGAAACTGGATTTCGAGGAGCAGCACTGGCTGACCCGGATCATCGACAAGCTGATGGTCTGACGGCTCACGTCCCGGCCGCGGCCGGCAAAGGGTCCAACAGCTGGCGCAGCATGTAGGGCAGGATGCCGCCGTGGCGGTAATAGGCCGCCTCGGCGGGCGTGTCGATGCGCACGATGGCGTCGAACGCGATCTCCCTGCCCTGCGGGTCGGTGGCTTTTACGCGCACCTCGCGCGCCGGCGCCTCGCGACCGGCCAGGCCGGCGATCTCGAACGTCTCCTCGCCGGACAGGCCCAGCGTTTCCGCATGCTGGCCGTCACGGAACTGCAGCGGCAGCACGCCCATGCCGATCAGGTTGGAGCGGTGGATGCGCTCGTACGATTGCGCGATCACCGCCCGCACGCCGAGCAGCGCCGTGCCTTTCGCCGCCCAGTCGCGCGACGAGCCGGAGCCGTATTCCTTGCCCGCCAGGATCACCAGCGGCGTGCCGGCGGCGATGTAATTGACCGACGCGTCGAAGATCGTGCTCAGCGGGCCGCCCGGCCGGGTGAAGTCGCGGGTGAAGCCGCCTTCGGTGCCCGGCGCCAGCTGATTGCGCAGGCGGATGTTGGCGAAGGTGCCGCGGATCATCACCTCGTGGTTGCCGCGACGCGAGCCGTAGGAGTTGAAATCCTTGCGCTCCACGCCGTGCGCGACGAGGTACTGCCCCGCCGGTGAATCGAGCTTGATCGCGCCCGCCGGGCTGATGTGGTCGGTGGTCACCGAATCACCCAGCCGGGCCAGCACGCGCGCGCCGCGGATGTCGGTCAATGGCGCCGGCTCGCGACCCACGCCATCGAAATACGGCGGCTGGCGCACGTAGGTGGAATCGGCATGCCACTGGAAGGCATTCCCTCCGGGCAGCGGCAGGCTGCGCCAGTTGTCGTCGCCGGCGAACACGTCGGCATAGCCGCGGGCGAACATGTCCGCCTTCACGCAGTTGTCGATGACGCCCTGGATCTCGCGGGTCGAGGGCCAGATGTCGCGCAGGTACACCGGCTTGCCGTCGCTGCCGGTGCCCAGCGCATCCCGCAGCAGGTTGACGTGCATCGTGCCGACCAGCGCGTAGGCCACCACCAGCATGGGCGACATGAGGAAATTCATCTGCGTCTGCGGATGGATGCGACCCTCGAAATTGCGATTGCCGGAGAGCACCGAACACACGTTGAGATCGTGTTCGGTCACGGCCGCCGCCACTTCGGGAATCAACGGACCGGAGTTGCCGATGCAGGTGGTGCAACCGTAGCCGACCAGGTTGAAGCCGAGCTGGTCCAGGTACGGCGTGAGCCCCGCGCGGTCGTAGTAATCGGTAACCACGCGCGAACCCGGCGCCAGCGAGGTCTTCACCCAGGGCTTGCGGCCCAGGCCTTTCTCGACCGCGCGTTTGGCCAGCAGGCCGGCGCCGATCATCACCAGCGGGTTGGAGGTGTTGGTGCACGAGGTGATGGCGGCGATGACCACGTGCCCGTTGTCGAGCCGCGCGCTGCCGCCGTTGGCCAGGGCCACGTCGACCGGTGCGTGCGGCCAGTCGTGCTTGAGGTCGCAATGGCCGGGTGAATGCGGCGCGTCGCTGGCGCTGCTGCGGACGATCGACACCGGATCGCTGGCGGGAAACGACCCGTCGATGGCTTCGTCCAGGCGGCCCTGAATGGCCTTTTCGTACGTCTGTCCCGCCAGCAACGCGCCGACGGCGCCGGGCGCCAGCCGCACGGGGATGCGGTCCTGCGGCCGCTTGGGGCCGGCGATGGATGGCTCCAGCGTGCCGAGATCCAGCTCCAGCGTCTGCGAGTAGTCGGCTTCCTGCCCGGGGTCGTGCCACAGTCCCTGTGTCTTGGCGTAGGCCTCGACCAGGCGGATTTGCTGCTCCGAACGACCGGTCAGGCGCAGGTAGGCAAGCGTCTCGTCGTCGATCGGGAAGATCGCGCAGGTCGCGCCGTATTCCGGGCTCATGTTGCCCAGCGTGGCGCGGTTGGCCAGCGGGATGCGGGCCACGCCCGGCCCGTAGAAATCAACGAACTTGCCGACCACGCCCGTCTTGCGCAGCAACTCGGCCACCGTCAGCACCAGGTCGGTGGCGGTGGTGCCGGGCGGAAACTCGCCGGTCAGCTTGATGCCGACCACCTGCGGAATCAGCATGCTCATCGGCTGGCCCAGCATGGCCGCCTCGGCCTCGATGCCGCCCACGCCCCAGCCCAGCACGCCCAGCCCGTTGACCATCGGCGTGTGCGAATCGGTACCCACC
Organism: Rhodanobacter sp.; assembly: GCA_035514935.1. Taxonomy (GTDB): domain Bacteria; phylum Pseudomonadota; class Gammaproteobacteria; order Xanthomonadales; family Rhodanobacteraceae; genus Rhodanobacter. The sequence goes on from DATJCF010000054.1 coordinate 6,098, forward strand.
AGCGTGTCGGGGTAGGCCTGCAGGCCGTCCGGCCCCTCGTGGGTGAATACCACGCGCGACAGGTATTCCAGGTTCACCTGATGGCAGATGCCGGTGTCCGGCGGCACCACCTTGAAATTGTCGAACGCCTGCTGCGCCCAACGCAGCATCTGGTAGCGCTCCACGTTGCGCTCGAATTCCCGCTGCGCGTTGATGGAAAAGGCATCGTCCTGGCCGAAGGCATCGACGATGACCGAGTGATCGATCACCAGCTCGCTGGGCACCAGCGGGTTGATCCGCTGCGGGTCGCCACCCAGCACGATGATCGCGTCACGCATGGCCACCAGATCCACCACGCACGGCACGCCGGTGAAGTCCTGCATCAGCACACGCGCAGGCGTGTACTGCACTTCCTTTTGCGCGGTGGCGCCGGGTTGCCAACCGGCCAGGGACTGGATCTGCTCCCGCGTCACCAGATGGCCGTCTTCGTTACGCAGCAGGTTCTCCAGCAGAACCTTGAGGCTGTAGGGAAGTCGATGCGCGGTCTTGACCCGATCGAGCCGGTAAATCTCGTAACCGGTGCCGTCGACGACCAACCGGTCGCGCGCGCCAAAGCTGTCGCTGCTCATCGAAATCTCCTCATCGGGCTTGAACGAACCACTGCCACCCGCCTGCGGCGACCCCGCCGCAGGCGGGGTCGGCGAAATATCAGATGCATGCTGGTGAACACACCGATGGCCATCAGTGCCAGGCAGATCGGGTCGACCGTGACCGGCGCCGCAAACTTCATGACGCGCAGGCCCGGTTCCATGTGCCGAACAGCGCCGCCAGCAACACCGCTGTGGTCACGGCCACCGCGGATCGCCCCAGCTCAAGCAGCGCTGTTTACCCGGCCATCGTGGTCTGCAGAGGGTGAAACCCCGGTCAAGGAGCGCGGTTCCGGCGTCGTCGACAATGCACCGACCGGTCGCCCCAAGGCGCGCCCGAACCGGCGACAGGCAACGTCACGCGCCACCCTCGCGCGCAATCGCCAGTGATCGATCACCGGGGAAAAGCGGGGGTGCTCAACGCACCCCGTGCATCAGCTTGTTGATCAGCGGCGCGATCAGGAACAACACCACGCCGCCGCCCAGCAGGATCCAGAAGCCCATGGTGTAGCCGGACAACGCCGACTCCACCGTCATGCCGGTCTCGCCGCTGACGTGACCGGCAAACAAACCGGCCAGGTTGTTGCCGATGGCGGTGGAGAGGAACCAGCCGCCCATCCCCAGGCCCACCAGCCGCAGCGGCGCCAGCTTGGTCACCATCGACAGGCCGATCGGCGACAGGCACAGCTCGCCGGCGGTCTGCAGCACGTAGCACAGCACCAGCGTCCACAGCGGGATCATGCCGTCGCTGCCGACCAGGTTGGACAGCGCATACATCAGCACGGCAAAACCCAGCGCGTTGCCGATCAGGCCCAGGCCGAACTTGCGTGGAATCGACGGCTCGGCGCGGCGCTTGTCCAGCCATGCCCACACCAGCGTCACCAGCGGCGCCAGCAGCACGATGGCCACCGGGTTCACCGACTGGAACCAGCCGATGGGGAAATCCCAGCCGCCAAGG
>DATJCF010000055.1:0-1542 GCA_035514935.1 Rhodanobacter sp.
GCTGGTGATGCCCTTGCGCGCCAGCGCGGCGCTGTTCAGCGCGATCCGCACCGCATGCGGCGCGCCGCCGGACACCTGCACCTGGGCCACGCCGGGGATCTGCGCCACCGCCGGTTTCAGCAAGGTGTCGGTGAGGTCGTACAGCTGGTCGGGCGCCAGGCTGGTGGAGGTCAGCGACACCAGCAACACGGGAATCTGCGAGGTGTCGAACTTGAAGTATCCCGGCGGGCTGGGCATGCCCGACGGCAGGTCGACCGCGGCCGCATTGATCGCCGCCTGCACGTCGCGCGCGGCCTTGTCGGCGCTGCGGTCCATCTCGAACAGGATCTGGATCTGCGCGCCACCCTCGCTGGCGCTGGAATACATCTGGCGCACGCCGGGAATCCGCCCCAGGTGCCGCTCCAGCGGCGCCACCACCGTACTGGCCATGGTCTGCGCGTTGGCGCCGGGCAGCTGCGCGAACACCGCCACGCCGGGAAATTCGATCGACGGAAACGCCGCCACGCCCAGCAGCAGATACGCCCACAAGCCACCCAGCATCAGCCCGATCGCCAGCAGCGAGGTGCCGACCGGGCGGCGCACCATCGGCGCGAACACGTTCATGCGCGCCGCCTTGCAACGCGGCGCGGGGTCATCGATGGATGGAAACGGCGGCAATAGTCGACGAAGAAGGATGCAGGCATGCGCACGGATATTACCGACGATGGCCTGCGCGTGGATGCCGGGTTCGCGAACCCGGCTGCGCGACCCGCTCGCCGCTTACGCCGCACCCGCCGCCAGGCCCGCGCGCAGGCGTTTCTTCTCCGCTTTCCGCGCCTTGCGCGCGGTCTTGCGCAGCTTGCGGTCGTGGCCCCACAGGTAGATCGCCGGCGTGCTCAGCAAGGTCAGCAACTGCGACACCAGCAAACCGCCCACGATGGCGACGCCCAGCGGCTGGCGCATCTCCGAACCCACGCCGAAACCGATCGCCAGCGGCAGCGCCGCGCCCATCGCCACCAGCGTGGTCATGGTGATCGGGCGAAAGCGCACCAGCGCCGCCTCGCGGATCGCGTCGGGCGCGGACAGCCCGCGCTCGCGTTGCGCCACCAGCGCAAAATCCACCATCAGGATCGCGTTCTTCTTCACGATGCCGATCAGCATCAATATCGCGATGATCGCCATCAGGCTGAGCTGGGTCTGCGTTACCAGCATCGCCAGGAACGCACCGGCACCCGCGGCCGGCAGGGTGGAGAGGATGGTCAGCGGATGGCCCAGGCTCTCGTAGAGGATGCCCAGCACGATGTACATCGCCAGGATCGCGCCCAGCAGCAAAGTGCCGCCGTTGGATTGCAGATCCTGCAGTTCCTCGTCGGTGCCGCCGAACTTCAGCCGGATGCCGCCGGGCAGGTGGATCGCCAGCGCGGCCTGGTTGACGAGGTCGATGCCGTGGCTTTCGGGCACGCCGGCGGGCAGGTTGTAGCTGATGTCGGTGGCTTCCAGCTGATCCTGGTGGACCACGCCGGACGGGCTGATGCTGGGCTCGATGCGGGCGATCGCGGACAG
>DATJCF010000056.1:0-18126 GCA_035514935.1 Rhodanobacter sp.
AGCGCCGCACGACCTGGTTGTCCTCGGCCAGGATGCGCTCGTTCATGCGCTGGCGGAAGGCGGTGAACTCGGCCAGTCGATCGTCGCTCACGCGGCGTCACCGAGCAGTTGCGCCAGCTTGCCGCTGCGGTCGGCGGCGACCAGGTCGTCGAAGCCGCCCACGTGCTGATCGTTGATGAAGATCTGCGGCACGGTGCGGCGTCCGCCGCTGCGCTGGAGCATTGCATCGCGCTGCACCGGGTCGGTGTCGATGCGCACTTCCTGCCACTCCAGCCCTTTCGACTTGAGCAGGTTCTTGGCGCCCACGCAGTACGGGCAGACGGCAGTGGAGTAGATCTCGATCTTCGGCATTACGGCACTCCGGGGGACGGTCAAAATGGTTCAGCCCACACATGCGTCCGCGCCGAAGCCAAATCAAGCATGTACAGGGTAGCCGCGCGGCGCGAACCGCGCCCTCAATAGGGGGTCTGAATGATATTGTCGACCTCTCATGACCACGCCAGCACACCACCGCGCTCCACGCCTCCTGTCCGCCCTGACCCGCGCCCTGCTGTGCGGCACGGGCTTGCTCGCGCCGGTGGCGATGGCGCAGGACAACGTTCGCCTGCCGGATCTGGGCAGTTCGGCGAATGCACTGATTTCGAAGCAGGAAGCGCAGGCTTACGGCGCCTCCATGCTGCGCCAGATGCGGGCGCTGGACATGGTGGTCGACGACCCGCTGGTGGACGATTACATCAATGACCTGGGCTTCCGGCTGGTTGCCGCCAGCGCCAAGCCGGACGAGCATTTTTCGTTCTTCGTGGTGAAGGACCCGGAGATCAACGCCTTCGCGGCGCCGGGCGGCTATGTGGCGGTGAACGCGGGCCTGGTGGCGATCACCCGCAACGAAAGCGAACTGGCCGGCGTCATCGCGCACGAGATCGGCCACATCACGCAGAACCATCTGGAACGGGCATTCGAGGCGTCACGCAAGGATGCTCCCCTGATGGCGCTGGTGTTGCTGGGCGCGCTTGCCGCGGGCGCCGCCAACAATACCGGCGACGCGCCGATGGCGGTGCTGGCCGGCGGCCAGGGGCTGATCGCGCAACGGTCGATCAATTTCACCCGCAAGGATGAGATCGAGGCCGACCGCACCGGCATCCAGACCCTGGCCAATGCGGGTTTCGACCCACGCGGCATGGCCGGTTTCTTCTCGCACATGCAGGATGTGCTCAGCGCCAACGCAGGCGGCATGGGCAATACGCCCAGCATGCTGCAGGATCACCCGGTGACCTCCGCCCGCATCAGCGACGCCAAGTCGCGCGCCGGCGGCCTGATCGCCGCACAAAAGCTGCGTCCGAGCGGCAGCACCCTGGTCAAGAGCCAGTGGGAAAGCACCACCGCGCCGATCCCGTTCGTGCACGATGTCACCACCTTGTTCAGCCCGTCGGCACAGCAGCGTGGGGAGACGTATGCCCTGATGCGCGAGCGCCTGCGCGTGCTGACCGGCGACGCCTCCAAGGAAGCGCTGCGCTACCGCTCCAGCTTTGACGAACACGGCCTAGACACGCTCGCCACGCGCTATGGCTACGCACTGGCACTCACCCGCAGTGGTGATGGCACGCAGGCCATCGCGCAGTTGCAGCCGCTGATCGAAAAGCAGCCGGACAACCTCATCCTGCAGTTGGCGATGGCGGACGCCCGCTTCCAGGCCGGCCAGCGCGCCGCCGCGCTGGCCACCTATGAAAAGCTCAACCTGCACTCGCCACGCAATCGCGCGGTGGCACTGGCCTACGCCCAGGCACTCACCACCGGCGGCGCGCCGGCACAGGCGGCGACCGCCGCGGAACTGTTGCGCCCCCTGCTGAGCAATGCGGTGGAGCCACAGCTCTACACCGCCTACGCCCGCGCCAGCGAAAAAGCCGGCGACACTGAACGTGCGGGCGAAGCGTTCGCGGACGCCAGCTACTACTCGGGCCGCCCCTTCGACGCGATGGAGCAACTCAAACGCCTGCTCAAGCGCGACGACCTGGACTACTACGCCCGCGTCCGCATCCAGGCCCGCATCGCCGAACTCACGCCACTGGTGCTGGAACTGCACAAGCGCAAGATCCAGACCGCGGATCGACCGGATGGCGGCCAATAAGCGGGCGGAAAATTTTTCGAACGAGCCGGCACAACGCGAACTGACACGCGGAAAAGCCCAAAGGCACCGTAATCCCTTCTCCGCTGCGGGGAGAGGTTTGGGAGAGGGGATTACGGTGTTTTTCAACGCTGAAGTGCGGTGATTACGGCAGCCCGCAACATTCACGCGCCTGTTGTCATCCCCACGTAACATTCATCCTCTGAAATATCCCCGTCACAAGCCAACGGCAGAACCGTGCACAAACGTATTCTCATCGTCGAAGATGAAGCATCCATTCGTGACATGGTGGCCTTCGCCCTGCGCAAGGCCGGCATGGACCCGGCCATGGCCGGCGATGCGCGCGAGGCGCAACTGGCCATCGCCGAACGGGTGCCCGACCTGATCCTGCTGGACTGGATGCTGCCGGGAACCAGCGGGCTGGAGCTGGCACGGCGCTGGCGCAAGGAAGAGTTGAGCCGCGAGATCCCGATCATCATGCTCACCGCGCGCGGCGAGGAAGTGGATCGCGTGAACGGGCTGGAAGCCGGCGTGGACGATTACGTGGTCAAGCCGTTTTCCACCCGCGAGCTGATCGCCCGCATCAAGGCGGTCTTGCGTCGCAGCCAGGGCGATGATGGCGACGGCATGCTGGAAGGCGGCGGCCTGCGCATCGATGGCCCCGCCCACCGCGTGTTTGCCGGCGACGACCCGGTACCCATCGGGCCCACCGAATACCGCCTGCTGCATTTCTTCATGACCCACGCCGAGCGCGTCTACTCGCGCGCGCAATTGCTGGATCACGTGTGGGGTGGCAGCGTCTACGTGGAGGAGCGCACGGTCGACGTGCACATCCGCCGCCTGCGCAAGACGCTGGAGCCGTGGAAGCTCGACGACCTGGTGCAGACGGTGCGTGGCAGCGGCTATCGTTTCTCCACCCGCGCCTGACGCATTCTTCCGCACCACCGGACTGAAACGCCCGATGCCTTCCACGAAACCGTTCTGGCAGTTGCCCGCCCTGCTCCTCGCCGGCCTTGCTGCGGGCGCACTGGCCGGTGGGCTGGCGGGCGGGCGCGTCATGGCCGGCATTGCCTTGGTCGCGATCGCCGAAATCCTGGTGCTGCTGATCCACATCCGTCGCTCGACACAGACGACAACCACCGTCGACGCTTTCGCGCCGCGCAAGTCGCGCCTGCTGGCCAGCCATCTGCGCGACCTGCACGCCACCGCCCGCCAGTGGCCCGACGCGGTGGTGATACTGGACCAGGATCAGCGCATACGCTGGTTCAACCGCGCCGCGGAAACACTGCTGGGGCTGCACCGACCGACCGACCGCGCCGTGCGCTGGCCCGAGCGCATGGCCGGTACCGGGCTGGCCACATGCCTGGATCCGGACAGCGATGGGCTGCTGTACGAAGTCACCGCCCCCGGCCAACCCGAAAGCCAGCTCAGCGTCGACCTGCTGCCGTTCGGCGATCAGCAGCAACTATTGCTGGCGCGCGACGTCAGCCATATCAGCAGGCTCGAACAGATCCGCCGCGATTTCGTGGCCAACGTGTCGCACGAATTGCGCACACCGCTGACGGTGATCCACGGCTATCTCGAACTGCTCGATCCCGAGGATGTGCCCGAACTGGCACCGGTGCTGACCGAGATGCGCTCGCAATCCCGGCGCATGGGCCAGATCGTGGAAGACCTGCTCACCCTGTCACGGCTGGAAACCCAGCACGAGGTCACCGACGAACGGGTGCCGATGGCCGCGCTGCTGGCGATCGTGCACAAGGAGGCGCTGGCGCTGAGCCAGGGGCGGCACCAGATCGCGCTGGAATCCACCGCGGCGATGGACCTGCTCGGTTCGCCACGCGACCTGCACAGCGCGTTGTCCAACCTGGTCAGCAACGCGGTGCGCTACACGCCGACGGGTGGCAGCATCACGATCCGCTGGCAGCGCACGCCCGAGGGCGCGCTTTATTCGGTCAGCGACACCGGCTTTGGCATCCCCGCCGCGCACCTGGCGCGCCTCACCGAACGTTTCTACCGGGTGTCGTCCAGCCGCTCGCGCGAAAGCGGCGGCACCGGCCTGGGCCTTTCCATCGTCAAGCACGTGTTGAACCTGCACCAGGCGCGATTGCAGATCGACAGCACGCCCGGTGTCGGCTCCACCTTCGTCTGCCACTTCGGACACGCCCGCCTGTTGCCACCCGAGCACGTCTGATGCCCGTAGCGCGCCTGTACAGAAGCCCGCACAAGCGTAATTCGCCGTCTGGATGTGCCGGGCCGGTACATGGGCCAGAATGCACGTATGCCCGATCAAACTCACCCTGTTCCCGCCGACGTGGATTTGTCCGCCCCCGAGCTGTTTTTCAGCCGCGAGCTGGCCGCGCTGGAATTCAACTTCCGGGTATTGGCGATGGCGCGCGACGCCACCGTGCCGCTGCTGGAGCGGCTGCGCTACCTCAGCATCGTGGCCAGCAACCTGGATGAATTCTTCGAGGTTCGCGTGGCGATGCTCAAGCATCACCATGCCTACGGCTCGGCTGCGCCGGGACCGGATGGATTGCTTTCGGGCGAATTGCTCTCGCGCATCCGCAGCCGGGTGCTGGACCTGGTGGCGCTGCAATACGCCACCTGGCAAGAACAACTCAGCCCGCAGCTCGATGCGGAGCGCATCCACATCCTCACCCGCCAGCAGTGGGAGCCGCGCCAGCGCCGCTGGCTGCAGGGTTATTTCGAGCACGAAGTGCTGCCGGTATTGTCGCCGCTGGGGCTGGATCCGTCGCACCCGTTCCCGCGCATCCTCAACAAGACGCTGAATATCGCGGTGGTGCTGAAGGGGCGCGATGCGTTCGGCCACGAGGGTCACATGGCGCTGGTGCGGGCGCCGCGCTCGCTGCCGCGGATCATCCGCCTGCCCGACGAGGTATGCGGCGAGGGCGACCACTTCGTGTTCCTGGCCGAGCTGCTGCAGGCATTTGTCGACCTGATGTTTCCGGGCTTCAAGGTGGTGGGCTCGTACCAGTTCCGCGTCACCCGCAACAGCGAGCTGATGGTGGAAGAGGCGGAGATCGAGAACCTGGCGCTGGCGTTGAGCGAAGAGCTGATCGGCCGCGGTTATGCGCGACCGGTGCGGCTGGAAGTCGCCGACGACTGTCCGAAGTCGATCACCGCCATGCTGACCCGGAATTTCCAGCTGGAGGAAGCCGACGTCTACCGTTGCGACGGCCCGGTCAACATCATCCGCGCGGGCATGATCTACGAGTGGGTCGACCGGACGGAGCTGAAGTTTCCCCATTTCGTGTCGCACACACCTCCCGCGCTGGACGCCAGCCACAACAAGTTCGACCTGATCGCGCAGCGCGACGTGCTGCTGCACCATCCCTACCAGAGTTTCGGCGCGGTGATCGATCTGCTGCGCCAGGCCTCGGTCGACCCGCAGGTGCTGGCGATCAAGCAGACGCTGTACCGCGCCGGCGAGGACACCCCGCTGGTCGACCTGCTGGTGGAGGCGGCCCGTCACGGCAAGGACGTGACCGTGGTGATCGAACTGCGCGCGCGTTTCGACGAGGCGGCCAACATCCACCTGGCCACGCGGCTGCAGGAGGCTGGCGTGCAGGTGGTGTACGGCGTGGTGGGTTACAAGACGCACGCCAAGATGCTGCTGATCGTGCGCCGCGAGGGCGAGGTCCTGCGCCGCTACGCGCACCTGTCCACCGGCAACTACCACCAGGGCAACAGCCGCGTGTACACCGACATCGGCCTGATGACCGCCAACCCGGAAATCGGCGAGGACCTGCACAAGGTATTCCAGCAGCTGTCGGGCCTGGGTCCGGTGATCGAGCTGAAACGGCTGCTGCATTCGCCCTTCACGCTGTACCCCAGCGTGGTGGCGAAGATCGCGCGCGAAACCGAACACGCCCGCGCCGGCCGGCCGGCCCGCATCGTGGCCAAGCTCAATGCGCTGAACGACGCGCGGGTGATCGGCGCGCTGTACCGCGCGTCGCAGGCCGGCGTGGAGATCGACCTGATCGTGCGCGGCGCCTGCACCTTGCGGCCGGGGCTGCCCGGCATTTCCGAACGCATCCGGGTGCGCTCCATCGTGGGGCGTTTCCTGGAACACAGCCGCGTGTACTGGTTCGCCAACGACGGCGACCCCGACCTGTACTGCGCCAGCGCCGACTGGATGGAGCGCAACCTGATGCGCCGCATCGAGATCGCCTTTCCCATTCTCGATCCAGACCTGGCCGCCCGCGTGTTCGAGGAGACGCTGGCCAACGGCCTGGCCGACAATACCCAGGCGTGGCTGCTCGACAGCGACGGCCACTATGTTCGCGCCGAGCCCGGCGACGATCCGCCCTACAGCGCCCAGCGTGCCTTGCTGCAACGGTTCTGCGCATGAGCGGCCGTTGCTGCATTGCGCCATCCGCATGCGAGAATGCGCGCCCGGCCCCCCACGGAGTACGCGCTTGAGCCCGGCGGAACAAACCCCCATTCGCGACGGCGAGCTGATCGCCTCGGTGGACATGGGCTCCAACAGTTTCCACATGGTGGTGGCCCGGGTCGAACACGGCGAACCGCGCGTGATCGACCGCCTGCGCGACACCGTGCGCATGGCCGCCGGCTTGCGTGCGGACGGTTCGCTCGATGCCGCCCACCGCACCCGCGCGCTGGCCTGCCTGGCCCGTTTCGGCCAGCGCATCGCCGGACTTCCGGCCCTGCGGGTGCGCGCGGTGGCCACCAACACCGTGCGCCGGCTGGCGTCGCCGCAGGTTTTCCTGACCGCAGCCGAGGCGGCGCTGGGGCACCCGATCGAGATCGTGTCCGGCCGCGAGGAAGGCCGGCTGATCTTCCTCGGCGCCGCGCACGACCTGCCCGCCTCGCGCGAGCCGCGGCTGGTGATCGACGTGGGTGGCGGCAGCACCGAGTTCATCATCGGCCGCGGCCTGGCACCGCTGCATACCGAGAGTGTGCAGGCCGGCTGCATCGCCTCCACGCTGCGCTTCTTCCCCGGCGGCAAGCTCACGCGCAAGCGCTGGCAGCGCGCCACCAGCGACATCGGCGTGCTGCTGCAGCAGTTTGCCGAGGACTTCCGTGAATCGGGCTGGCGCGACGCGTTCGGTTCGTCGGGCACCGCCAAGTCGATCGGCGCGGTGGTGCAGGCGATGAAATTCTCCGACGACGGCATCACCCCCGCGGCGCTGGCTTCGCTGCGCGACGTGCTGCTGGAACAGGGCAACATCAACGCGATCAAGCTGCCCGGCCTGGTCGAGGAACGCGTGCCGGTAATCGCCGGCGGCCTGGTGGTTTTCGAGGCTGCCTTCGCCGCGCTGGGCATCGAGCGCCTGCAGGTCTGCGAAAGCTCGATGCGCGAGGGCGTGCTGTGGGATCTGCTGGGCCGTGCGGGTGGCGACGACCCGCGCACCGCCAGCATCGACGCCCTGGCCGCACGCTACGGCGTCGATCGCGCGCAATCGCGACGGGTGGAAGCGACCGCGCTCAATCTGTTCGACCAGGCGGCCAGGCCCTGGAAACTGGCCGCCGATGCGCGCGAGTGGTTGTCCTGGGCCGCGCGCGTGCACGAGATCGGCCTGGCCATCGCGCACAGTCAGCATCACCACCACGGCGCCTATATCCTGCGCCACGCCGACCTGGCCGGTTTCTCGCGGCAGGAGCAGCAACTGCTGGCCGCGGTGATCGAACTGCACCGGCGCAAGCCGGACAAGAGCGTGGTCTCCGCGCTGCCACAGCGCTACCGGCAACTGGCACGTCATATCACTGCGTTGCTGCGACTGGCCGTGCTGTTCCGCCGCGCCCGCCGCGCCGAGTCGCTGCCGCCGATGCGCCTGACCGCCACGCGCCAACGCCTGCGGCTGGCACTTCCCGCCAGCTGGCTCGATCAGCACCCGCTGAGCGAAGCCGACCTGCAGCACGAGCAGGCGCCGATGACGGAACTCGGCCTCACCCTCGAAATCACCCGCTGCTGACCCGCCTTGCTCCCTCCCCTGCTTGCAGGGGAGGGCTGGGGAGGGGCTCGCTCTTGATCTCCCCCCAGCCCGAGCATCTCTCCCGATGCCCGCGTGCCTTCCAGCAAGCCCGCCGCGTATCATGGCCGGCACGTCCCAAAACGTTGATTGCCCATGTTCAAGACCGTTCTCGCCGCCCTCCTGCTGATCGTGCCACTGTCATTGCAGGCACAAACGGCCAAGCCCGCATCACCCGCCGAAGCCGCCGCGACCGCTCCCGCGCCGCCCCCACAGGTGCTGCTGAAAACCTCCCAGGGCGACATCACGCTGGAGCTGTACCCGGACAAGGCGCCGAAAAGCGTGGCCAACTTCCTGCAGTACGTGCGCGACGGTTTCTACAACGGCACCCTGCTGCACCGGGCGATCCCCGGTTATCTGGTGCAAGGCGGCCTGTACACCCGCGACCTGCAGCCCAAGCGTACGCGCCCGGCCGTGGCCAGCGAGGCGGACAACGGCCTGTCCAACCTGCGCGGCACCGTGGCGGTGGCGCGTGGCGCCGATCCCAACTCCGGCACCGCGCAGTTCTTCTTCAACCTGGTCGACAACCGCCGGCTGGATTTCGTGGGCAGCCAGAGCGGCCTGACTTGGGGCTATGCCGTGTTCGGCAAGGTCATCAAGGGCATGGATGTCGTCGACAAGATCGCCGCCCTGCCCAGTCGCGCGCTGGGCCCGTTCGCCGGCGATGTGCCCAATCCGCTGGTGGTGATCGAGAACGCCCGCGTGATCGGCGAGGAGCCACCGGCTTCGGCCAGCAGCGCGGCACCCGCCAGGTCGACCGCCAGCAAGGGAAAGAAGTCCGCCAAGCCGGCCAAGGGCTGATCCGTCAATGACCACCCTGTTCATCGCCGACCTGCACCTTGACCCGGCCCGGCCGCAGATCACCGAGCTGTTCGAACGCTATCTGGCCAGCGACGAAGTGCGCCAGGCCGACGCGCTGTACATCCTGGGCGACCTGGTGGAAGCATGGATCGGCGACGACGACGATGCCGAACTTCCCGCCCGCATCGCCCGCGCCATCCGCGGTGTACGCGACGCCGGCGTGCCGGTGTACTTCATGGTCGGCAACCGCGACTTCCTGCTCGGCCAGGATTTCGCCAACCGCGCCGGCTTCGAATTGCTGGATGACGGCACCGTGCACACCCTGCACGGCCAGCCCACCCTGCTGATGCACGGCGACGTGCTGTGCACGGACGACGTCGCCTACCAGACGGTGCGCCAGCAGGTGCGCACGCCGCAATGGCAGGCACAGGTGCTGTCGATGCCACTGGACGCGCGCCGCGCCTTCGCCGCCAAGGCACGCGAGGACAGCCGCGCCCACACCGGCAGCACCATGGAAACCATCATGGACGTCAACGCCGATGCCGTCGCCAATGCCATGCGCCAGGCCGGCGTGACGCGCCTGATCCACGGCCATACCCACCGCCCCGCCGTGCACCGGTTTCAATTGGACGGCCAAACCGCCGAGCGCATCGTGCTGGGCGACTGGTACGAGCACGGCTCGGTGCTGAAGGTCGACGCGAACGGCGCCACGCTGCACGGCCTGGGCGCCGAGTAAACCACCCGCGGCATCGCGTTTACGCCAGCTGATCGCGAGCCGAACGGCATCACCTCGCGCATACGCGCCGCTGACCAGCATCGGAGCCCCACCGACAACGGAGTATCGACCCATGCCCATGGTTCGCTTTCGCCTGACCGGCGGCCGTGCCGACGCCGACGCCATGATCGCCGCCCTGCACGGCATCAACGACATCGAACACGTCGAGGAAATCGACGACGTGATGAGCGGCATGCGCGATGATTCCAGCTCCAGCGACTCGATAAGCGACAGCGAAGCGCAGCTCTACCGCATCGAGGTCGATGCCCCCAACGACGAGCTCGCCGACACCGTCCGCGGCAGCGCCGAAGCCATCGCCCACGAACTGGATGCGGGCATCGAATTCACCGACGATTTTTGAGGCGCGCCATTCAATGGAGAAAACCATGGCAGCTGAATCCACCAGCGGCACTGTGCTCATCATCGGCGCATCGCGCGGGCTGGGCCATGCGATGGCCGCCGAGTTTCTGAAGAGGGCATGGCGCGTGGTTGGCACGGTTCGGGGTACGGGCCGTACGTTGCTGCACGAGTTGGCGGATGAAAACCCGGGCCGGGTGGAGATCGCGTGTCTCGATATCACGGCGCAGGAGCAGATGGCGACGCTGCATGACCGCTTCGCCGCGCGCCGCTTCGACATCCTGTTCGTGAACGCGGGCACCGCCAACGGGCGTCAGGGAGAGACGATCGCCGATGTCTCGACGGAGGAGTTCGTCGAGGTGATGGTAACCAATGCGCTCGGCCCGATGCGCGTCATCGAGGCACTGCAGGATCTGGTCACTGCCACGGGGCTGATCGGCGTGATGTCATCCGGCCAGGGCAGCGTCGGCAACAACGAAAACGGCGGGCGTGAAATCTATCGGGCCAGCAAGGCCGCGCTGAACCAGTGCATGCGCAGCTACGCCGCACGCCATGCGGGTGAACGACGTGCCTTGTTGTTGATGGCTCCGGGCTGGATCCGCACCGACCTTGGCGGGCCGGATGCGCGGTTCAGCATGGAGGAAACCGTTCCGGACATCGTGGATGTGGTTATCGGCAAGCTGGGCAAGCCTGGCTTGCAGTATCTGGATCGGTTTGGTGAGGCGGTGGCTTGGTGAGGTGGGCTCTATCGGTGGGCGCCCCCTTCCGCCCTGTCGGGCACCTTCCCCCGCAAGCGGGGGAAGGAAGCTGGCTGTTTCGAGGAGTCTGGTCGCTTCCTTCCTCCGTGTAACGGGGGAAGGTGCCCGACAGGGCGGAAGGGAGTGCTCTTCCCCAACTACCCCGACAACATCCCCGCCTAGAACGTAACCCGCAGCGTCGCCGCGTAGCGACGGTCGTTCACGTACCACGAGGTGACGCGGCTGCCGGCGCCGTTCTGGTCCATGATCGTGCGCTGTTCGGCATTGTTGATGTTGTTCATCTCCAGCCCGAGCTGCACATGCGGCGTGAACTTGTAGAAGATCGAGCCGTCCAGCTGGCCGAAGTCGTCGCTGTACACCGGCAGTTTCCAGTCGATGCCGCCGTCGCCGCCGTTGTAGCCGTTCGGGCCCACCGAGAGCAGGTACTTGCTGCGCCAGTTGTAGGCCAGGCGGATCTGCCAGGGACCCTTCTCGTAGAAAGCGGCCACGTTGAACGAATCGCGTGACAGGCCGTCGGCCGGGAGGGTGCCGAACAAGGATCCATCCGTGTCACGCGGAACGGTGTCCGAGCTGTTGGGCACCTTGGTCGTGCTGTCGATATAGGTGTAGTTGGCCGACATGCCCAGGCCGCTGAAGGCGCCCGGCAGGAAATCGAAGAACTGGTTCCAGCCCAGCTCCACGCCCTGGATCTTGGCCTTGCCCACGTTGACCGGGCGAGTGATCAGGTAGTCGTAGCTGTTGCCGTCCGCGCCCGGGAAAGCCACCTCGCGGGCTTCGCGGCGAAAGTAGTCCTTCACGTCCTTGTAGAAGAAGTTGGCCCACGCCATGCCGCCGTGATCGGGGTCGAAATACCACTCCAGCGAGAGGTCGTACTGGTTGGCTCGCATGGGCTTCAGGTACGGGTTGTCGTACGAGCTGCCTGACAGGTCGAGTTGCGAGACCGGCAGGCTGCTGCCGTCGGTAGGTGCGGTGACGCCCTGCTTGGTGCCGGCAGTGAGCATCTGGTACGCCTGCATGTCGCCGAAATCGGGACGGGCGACGGCCTTGGAAGCGGCCACGCGCAGGATCAGGTTGTCCACCATTTCCCAGCTGGCGTTGAGGCTGGGCAACACGTCGGTGTAGGCGTTCTTGGCATCGATCGGCTCGGATTGGCCGCTGCCGAGATAAGGCGCATAGGCCACGTTCGGATAGATCAGGAAACCCTTGGCCTCGTTCTCCGTACGCACCACCCGCACACCCACGTTGCCGTCGAAGCGCCAGTCGTCCACGCCGAAGTTGAGCATGGCGTACGCGGTACGGGTGTTCTCGTGCTGGTCGTTGGTGTACTCGCCGCCCGGCTCGCGTTCGGCGAAGCCGTTCTCATAGCCGCTGCCGGGGACGTAGTACGGACTGGCCGCATCGTGGATCGCGTGATAGCTGCCCGGATAACCCAGCGCCGTGGCCAGGATCGGGGCGTAGAACGCGCCGGGCACGCCGGCGCCGCCGCGATAGAAGTTATCGAAGGTGTCCAGGTGCACCAGGCTGGAATTGACCTTGTCGTTCAGATCCAGCGAAGGCATCTGGTCGGTGGGCAGTGCCCACCACGCCATCCAGGTCTGGAATACCGGCTGCCAGTTGTAGCCGGTGTCGATGTTGGTGGCCTTGCGGGTGGTGGTGCGCACGCCGGCCTTGATCGAGCGGAAGAACGTGCTGTCGAAGCTCTGCTTGATGTCGGCGCGCCAGGCAAACTCGTCGGCCCGGTTTTTCACCACGTCTTCCATGGTGAAACCCCAGTAGTAATTGGCGGGGTTGGTGGTGAAGTTCTGATCCACACCGATGGAGGGCACGCCGCCCAGCCCCACATCGATGTAGGGCACGTTGACGCCCAGCGCGATGGTGGAGTCCAGCGCCCGGGTATCGGCCTTGATGTACTGCAGGTCGGTGGAGAACTCGGTGTTGTCGGCAATACGCCATTTGAAGTTGATCGCGTAATCCGTGGTCTTGGATTTGCGGTGCGAGGCGCGGATGTCCGTGCCCATCGGCACGCCGCCCGGCTGGGTGATGTAGCCGGACTTGAACACGTTGCCGTCGAGGTCATACGGGTGGCTGGTGTCCAGCGTCACCTGGGTCGGATCGTTGGAAACGAAGATCGCATCCTCGTTCCACAGCTCGTCGTAGCGGCTCTGGAAGACGGTGGCGGCGAGGTCCATGTCGTCGTTGGGCTTCCACTGGAACGCCACGTAGGCGCCGTCGCGTTTGCGCTCGTACTGCAGCGCGCGCCAGTCGGCGCCGCGGGGCAGCCACAGTTCGTCGCCCGTGCCGTCGCCATCCACGTCGGTGTTGGCGTTCTTGAAGAACGGCCGCACGAACAGGCCGTCGGTGCGCGTGGCCAGTTCGGAATGGGCCACATCGACCAGGATGCCGAATTCGCCGGCGTCGGTCTTCCAGCGGTTGCTGTAAAGCGCCGAGGCGGAGGGCTTGTACTTCTTGACGAAGTCGCCGTAGTTCTCGCTGAGCGAGAAGCTGACCTTCTGCCCCTCGAAGTCGAACGGCATGCGCGTACGCAGGTTCACCGTGCCACCCAGGCCGCCTTCGATCATCTCGGCGGTCTGATTCTTGTAGACGTCCACGCCACCCATCAATTCGGAAGGCACATCCTGGAAGCTGAGGTTGCGGCCGCCGGAGGCGGAGAAACTGTCGCGGCCGTTGAGTTCGGAGCGGACCTGGGTCAGGCCGCGCACCTGCACACCGCTGCCTTCGGCCGAGAAATGCTCCGGATCGCCGACGGAAAGAAAGTGGTCGATGGTGACGCCGGGAATGCGCGACAGCGTCTCGGTGACGCTGCGGTCAGGCAGTGCGCCGATGTCCAGCGCGGTGACCGAATCGACGAAGGTGTCGGCATAGCGCTTGATGTCCTGCGCCCGCTCCACCGACGCGCGAATGCCGGTGACGCTGACCGCACCGAGCTCGGTGGCCTGCTTCTTTTCCTGCGCGGTCTTTTGCTGCGCGCCATCCTGCGACGTGGCCCGCGTGGTGTCTTGCGTGGTGTCTTGCGTGGTGTCCTGCGTGGTGTCCTGCGCATGTACGGTGCCGCTGAGCACGAGGGCGATGCCCAATGCCAGAACCGTGGGTTGCAGGCCGAACCTGGTGACACGACGTGCACGATAAGCGGCCGCAGAGCGGCCAAGACGCATTGACATGAATATTCCTCCCCGGAAATTCTGATTTGATCGGTGCGTTGACACCGGCGTGCCCGCTGGAAGCAACGCCGGCGCAGCTCCCCCGCTGCGGTCGTCGTCACCTTCCCCGAGGGGTTTTCGCAACGGTCACCCTTGCGGGATGGCGCGCGCGATCAACCAGCGGTGGCTTGACTGCCAGTTGGCGGCAGCTTTCTGCAGGGTAGAAGCCGGGCGCCATGCCATACCAATGAAATATTGGTCATTAACCATATTAAAAGGGAATACATCCCATCCCGCTCAAACGCCGGGCCAGTGGCTACCGCTGCGGGCCTGGTAGAGCTTGTGCGACGCCGCCCGCAGGGCCTCGAGCACCCGCTCGGCACCGGGCGACAACTGATGGTTGCGCCGGCGCACGATGCCGAAGTACTCCATGCGCACGCCCAGGTTGATCGGCAGCACGCACATATGCCCCATCTGCAGGTAGAACTGCACCGACTCCGGCGGCAACGCAGTCAGCATGTCGCTGTTGCGCAGCAGGTGGACGATGATCGGCAGGGAGCCGGTTTCCACGATGTTCTGCGGCGGCGGCTGGCCGTGTTCGAGAAACACCATGTCCAGCCGCGAACGCAGCACGCTGCCCGGCGGCGGCATGATCCAGCCGTAGGCGGCGAGGTCCGCATGGGTGACCTGCGACCGGTGCGCCAGCGGATGTTCGGTCCGCGCCAGTACCGCGTGCGGCTCGTCGGCCAGCGATTCGAAATCGAGCTCGCCGGCCCCTTCCGGCCCCATGATGCGGCCCACGACGATGTCCAGCTGGCCATTCAGCAGCTTGGCCACCAGCGGGCGGCTGTAATCCATCTCCACCTTGATCAGGATGTCGGGATAGTTGCGCTTGACCATCGCGATGGCCTGCGGAACCAGGTTGGTGCCCGGGTTCACCACGGTGCCTATCGACGCCTGCCCCATGCGGCCACTGCTCAACGCGGCGATCTCGTCCTGGGCGCGGCCGATCTCCGACAAGGCCGAACGCGCACGCCGAATCAGCACCTGGCCGTAACGCGTCGGTTCCACGCCGCGCGCATGGCGCTCGAACAGCGGCACGCCCAGCAGGCTTTCCATCTCCGCCAGCATTTTCGATGCCGCCGGCTGGGTCATGTTGGCTGCCTCCGCGGCGCGCAGCACCGAGCGGTGTTCGTGCAGGTACAGCAGCAGCGACAAGTGGCGGGTCTTCAGGCGGGTGATGCCGAGGCGGCGTGCGTCAGGTTGGATCATGGTGCTCTCCAGGCGGCAACCTATGCGCGCACAGAATAGTTGATACAAAAAGCTTCACCGCGGCATATAGGTTTCCTGTCAGGACAGGTCATCACCCCGTGAGGCGCCCTGTCTGACGGAGCCGGCTGCGGCCAGCGCCCCCACCGCCCCCCGCGCATAGCGCATCGGCGACTGCCCGACGTGGCGCGCGAAGGCGACGCTGAAGGTGCTGGCGGAGCTGTAGCCGACGCGCTCGGCCACCTCGGTCAATGCACCTTCCCGGCGCCGCAGCAGTTGCTTGGCCAAGGCCATGCGCCAGGCGAGCAGATAGGCCATCGGGGTGACACCGACGGTGCGGCTGAAGCGCTCGAAGAATGCCGAACGCGACAGAGCCGCCTCTTTCGCCAGCTGGGCCACCGTCCATGGACGTGCCGGGTTTTCATGCATCTGTCGTATCGCCCTGGCCAGGCGCGCGTCGGCAAGGCCGCGCAGCAGGCCGGGTGATGCAGCCGTGACGGCGGTGGATCGAAGCGCTTCGATGAAGAGGACTTCCATCAGGTGGGCGAGAACGACATCGCGCGCGGGGCGCCCGGCGCGGGATTCGTCGGCAACCAGTTGCACGACGGTGGCCAGCCGGTGGTCGTCGCGCACGTGCACCCGTCGCGGCAGCAGCGAAACCAGCAGGGCCGCATCCGGCGAACCGAAACGGCAGTGGCCCACCAGCAACCGGACATCGGGCGGGCCGGTCGGGATGCCGAGCCGGAATTCACCATCGGGCAAGGGCGCGGGTGGAGCGTCGATGTCTCCCGGTGCCAGCGGCTCCCGGCTGGTCATGGTGAACTGCTGTGCGGCGGGGATCAGCACGAAATCGCCCGCGCGAAGCGCTATCGGCGCGTCGCCGTCGACCGTCAAACGGCATGCCCCGTCAATCACCACGCAATAGAACGGTTGCCCGAGTTCCTCGCGATGGACACGCCAGCGGCCGGCGCCCGCCACGACCTTGGAAAATCGCGCGGCCGGCTGCAGCAGCGTGACAATCTCCGCAAACGGGTCGACCATGCCGGACTCTTGCGAAAGGAAAATGGATTCACCATCGTAGCAAGTCCTTCCGTGGCCACCTATCGTTTCGACTCCGCCCACCGCTACGGAGTCACCATGAAAACCGTCCTGATCACCGGCTGCTCATCCGGCTTCGGTCTCGAGACCGCCCGCCATTTTCTCGATCGCGGCTGGAACGTCATCGCCACCATGCGCACACCGCGCGAGGACGTATTGCCCCGCTCCGCGCGCTTGCGCGTGCTGCCCCTCGACATTACCGACCCGCAAAGCATCCACCAGGCAGTAGACGCGGCCGGGCCGATCGATGTGCTGGTGAACAACGCGGGTATCGGCGTGCTGAACGCGCTGGAAGGCACCACCACGGACATCGCCCGCGCGGTCTTCGAAACGAATACCCTGGGCACGATCGCCATGACCCGGGCGATGCTGCCGCAGTTTCGCGAACGGCAGGCGGGACGCATCGTGAATGTCACCTCCAGCGTGACCCTGAAGTCGCTGCCGCTGCTTTCTGTCTATACCGCCAGCAAGGCGGCCATCAACGCGTTCACCGAATCGCTGGCGTTGGAGCTGCAACCGTTCAATGTGCAGGTGAACCTGGTGCTGCCGGGACGGGCTCCGGACACGGCCTTTGGCGACAACGCACGGTCCCGGATGCAGGACGGCTTCCCGGCGCCATACGCCGATTTCGCGCAGAAGATCTTCGCCGGGATGGCGCAGTCATCGCTGATCACGACGTCGCAGGACGTGGCCGAAGCGGTGTGGCGTGCGGTGAGCGACCCCTTGTGCCCGCTGCGCATCCCAGCCGGTGCGGACGCGGTGGCGGTGGCCGAGGCGCTCTAGAACCTGCCGCCACTTGCCGCGGACGATGCACGCCGACGGGAACCGGGCCTACGATACGCAAGGCTTCGCGCGAGACGGGGGAACTCACCGCCAGCGAGGCCGCGCCCCTTCGGCCACCCATTGGACTACGCATGATCCGCCACCTCACGATCGCGCTCGCACTGATTGCCGCCATACCGGCTTTCGCCGCCGAGAAAGCCACCCCGACCGCCAGCGAATTGATGGCCCGCTCGCAGCCCGCCGAATGGCGCACGCCCGATCCGCGAAACCTGCTGTACATGCAGTTGCCGCAGGGGCGCGTGGTGATCGAGCTGACGCCGGATTTCACGCCGCTGCATGCGGCGAACATCCGCACCCTGGTGCGCGAGCATTACTTCGACGGGCTGGCCATCGTGCGGGTGCAGGACAACTTCGTCACCCAGTGGGGCGACCCCAACGATGACGACGCGGGCGACAAGAGCAAGCTGCGCTCGCTGGGCAGCGCGAAGGCCACGCTGCCGCCGGAATTCAGCCGCCCGATCGACGCGGCCCTGCCGTGGACGCCGCTGACCGACGGCGACGTTTACGCGCCCGAGGTGGGCTTCTCCGAAGGCTTTCCGGTGGCGCGCGATCCGGCCAGCGGACGCGAGTGGCTGATCCATTGCTACGGCATGGTGGGCGTGGCGCGCGATGTGGCACCGGAAACCGGCAGCGGCAGTTCGCTGTATGCGGTGATCGGCCAGGCACCACGCCGGCTGGATCACAACCTCGCCATCGCCGGCCGTGTGCTGCAGGGTATGCCACTGCTGTCCGCCCTACCGCGCGGCGCCGAACCGATGGGCTTCTATACGAAACCCGCGCAACGCGTGCCGATCACGTCCGTGAGACTGGCCGCCGACGTACCCGCCAGCGAGCGCGTGCCCATCGAGGTGCTGCGCACCAACAGCCCCACCTTCGCCGCGCTGATCGATGCGAAACGCCATGGCCACAACGCGTTCTATCCCACGCC